>JBBFLP010000226.1:0-5297 GCA_037478975.1 Armatimonadota bacterium | reverse complement strand
CGACGATGACCCGTCCGGATGCAAGCCTTCGAGCGCTGGACAGCACGTTCTCCAGACCATCCGGCGTATGGGCGTAGTCCACGACACAGGCGAAAGGCTGTCCGCATGAGACCAGTTCGAAGCGCCCCGGCACCCCTGTCGTTTCCTCCAGGCCGCGGCAGACGGCATCAATGTCCACCCCTCTGGCCAGGCACGCGGCTGCCGCAGCAAGCGCATTGCTGATGTTGAACAATCCTCCCAGCTTCAGCCGGACCTTGCGCGAACCGGCCGGGCACTGTAACACGAAGCACGCGCCATTGCGGCCGGAGCGAGGATCCAAGGCGTGCACCTCGGCGTCCGGAGCCAGGCCGTAAGTCACCACCCGCCCTCTGGCCATCCCTGATAGCTGCTCCCTCCCGGCCGGATCGTCCACATTGACCACCGAGACGAAATCCTCGCCGGCCTCATCCGCAAAGTCCGTGAACAGGCGCGCCTTCGCGCGGAAATATTCCTCCATGGAACCGTGGAAGTCCAGGTGGTCCCGTGTGAGGTTGGTAAACACGGCGACGCTCACGGAGACTCCATCCAACCTGTGCTGAGCCAGGGCGTGGCTGCTCGCCTCCATGGCGACCGCCTGCAACTCCGCCTCCCGCATCCGGGCCAGCATCTCCTGAAGATCGCCCGCATACGGCGTGGTGTGCGGGACTTCCAGCCATTCGTCCTGAATGCAGGCCCCCAGCGTGCCGATCAGTCCCGCGCGCAGTCCCGCCGCCCGGCAGATGCTGCGGATGAGATGGGTGGTGGACGTCTTGCCATTGGTTCCCGTTACGGCGAACACAGTCAACGAGCGGGAAGGATGGCCATAGATGGCCGCAGCGGCAGGCCCATAGGCCTTCCAGGTGTCTTCCACCCGGAACACCGCCACGTCCGGCGGAGCCGGCGATTCCAGACGCTCCACCAGCAGAGCGGCAGCGCCGTTTTTGAGGGCATCGGGGATGTAGCGATGCCCGTCCGAGCCCGCCTCGCGGAGCGCGACGAACATCCCACCCTCGCTCACCTTGCGGGAATCGTGGGTGATTCCGCGGAGGAGGCGATCCCGGGGGCCCTCCAGCATAGCCCCGGGAATCATGGCAACCAGATCACCTGTCAACACGTCTGTCATGATAGCCGCAACAGCACGCCCTTCCGCCGGACGCGCCACGAAAAGAAAAAAGGACCGCGCGACAGGAAAAAGGCTCGCCCATAAATCCCCTTCCCCGCTCGTCTCGCGCGGTCCGCAGCCGGAGGATGCCGGCGGAAAACGGCTGGTTCCTATCCTTCTGTTGCCCTTCCGGCTCCTCCGAAACCCTGCGTCGCGCCACGTCCGGCCACGTGGCTCCTGGCCGCCTTGCCGATGCACCAGAGCGCCTTGGCGGCCACCTGGCGGAAGACCGGAGCGGCCACCTCCGACCCGTGAGTGGAACCCTTCGGCCGCTCCACCGTCACCAGCGCCACGATGTCCGGATCGTCCAGCGGCGCGATGCCGCAAAAACTGGTAATGTATCCGCCCGGTTCGAACCCGCGGCCACCGGCAGCCGGGATCTGAGCGCTTCCCGTCTTGCCGCCCGTGGGGACACCCTCGACGGCGGCGTTCTTTCCCGTGCCGTCTGTCACGACGGCAGCCAGATACTCTTTGAGACGAGCGGTCTCTTCAGGCTCCAGGACACGCCCGAGTATGTCCCGCCGGAATCCCTGCACACGCACTCCCGAGGGATCCCGGATCTCGTGGATGATCTGAGGACGCAGGAGCGTCCCACCGTTGGCCACGGCCGCATAAGCCGCGGTCAATGCGATCCGGGTGGTGGCCACACCCTGCCCGAACGCCACGTTCGCCAGCCGCATCTGCGACCATTTCTGGTCGGGCTTCCGGGGGTCGGGAAGCCGGCCTGCCACCGTTCTGCCCAGCCCGCGAACTTCCACTTTGTCCAGAAGCCCGAACTTCTCAAGCTCGCGGTACAGAGTCTCCGGGCCCATCCGGCGGGCCAGAGCGACGGCCTCCGTATTGCAGGAATACTGGAGCATCCGCTTCACCGTCACCGGGGCGCCTGGCTCAGCGCGCCTCACGGAGCAGGGACACCGCACGGTGGCCGATCCCACCTTGATGACGCCGGTGCATCGGGTGGTGACACCGCTCAGCCCGTGCTCCAGGGCCGCTGCGGCGGTAAACAACTTCACTGTCGAGCCCGGCTCGTAAAGATGAGTCAGCGTAGACGGCTCGACCCGTCTGCTCTTAACGTCCTCTGGCTTCAACCTGTTGGGATCGAACGTGGGATACTCGGCCAGGGCCAGGATCTCGCCCGTCGCCGGGTCCATCACGATGCAGGAACCGCTGGACGCGCCGAACTTCCGGACCTGCTCTTCCAGGGCCTGTTCAACGGCAAACTGCAGACGGCTGTCTATTGTCAGGACAACATCCCGCCCTGGCCGTGGCGGAGTGGTCTTTCTCAGCCGTGTCGGGATGGGCCTCCCGCTGCGGTCGAAGTCCGCCTCAAGCGACCCGGGAATTCCTTTCAGCAGGTCGTTCGCCCACGCCTCCACGCCGGCCACGGGAACTCCGGCCGAGTTGACCGCCCCGATGACTTTGGCCCCCACACTGCCGAGAGGGTAGACCCGCCGCGAACGGTGCTCCACCTCCACTCCATTGATGCGCGGTGCCGGCCCGAGAGCAAGCAGCTCCTGACGGAGCCGCACGGCGTTTTCCACCGGAACGGATCGGGCTAGAACAAAACGGCGCGTCCGCGAGGTGAGACGGGATAGCACCTCTTCCTCGGCAACCCCGATGTTCCGGGCAATGACCTTCGCGGCAAGGCGCTTGTCCCCGATGATGCGGGGAGTAACGTAGACGGTGCACTCCTCAACGTTGTAGGCCAGCACACGTCCGTTGCGATCCAGGATGCGGCCACGCTCCGCGGGGAGTTCCGTCCTGTGCTTCCGGTCTTGGCTGGCATAGCGGCGGAACTCATCCACCTTGACAGTCTGCAGGTAGCCCGTACGCACCAGCAGCCCTGCATATGCCGCAAGCAGAAGGAAACGGAAGACTCCCGCCCTCCACTTCATCCGTTTTGCCGTCTGCTGCCTGGCCATTCCCGCCATCCCGCCCTCAAGACGCCTCCAGAGCCCGTGCCTGATGCTATCTCCCGGACGTGGTGTCCGCCGCTTTCGCCATCCTGGCAGGCAGCGGACACGGAACCAAGGCCGACTGCTCGACGGGCCTCATGCCCGTGCCTTCGGCAATCCTCTTCAATCTTTCCGGGAAGATCAGCGCGTCGCGCTCACCGGCCAGACGGTAGTTGGTCCACTCGATTCCGGTGATCTCGGCCTGAAGCGCCGCCCGGCGCGCCGTCGCGGCGTCGAGTTTCATACAGCCCTGCAAGTAAAGCGCAGGGCAAAGGATACACAACGCAGCGAGCGCCAGAGCGACTGTCACCACCCGCCCACCCCGCTTTGCTGCGGAGCGGCGCCGGGCAACACGCGCTCTCGTGCCCGCCGCTGGCTTCGTTGCCACCACTTTCCTGCCTCCCTTCTTCCGCGGGTCTTTCCGCGGGCGGGTCCAGAGTCTGCCACCCACCTCCGGATCTCCGCCGCATCACCGGACCCTTTCGGCGGCCCTCAACCTGGCCGGGCGCGCCCTCGGATTCCGGCGGCACTCCTCTTCGGAAGGCCTGAGCGGCCGGGGGGTCAGCACCCTGAGCCATCCCTCCCGGCCTGCGCTCCGGAAAAACTGCTTCACCAGCCTGTCCTCCCCGGAATGATAGGAGAGGACCACCGCCCTGCCCCCGGGAACCAGCCTCTGGCAGACCGCCTCCAGCGACTGCTGCAACTCCTGCAGTTCCCGGTTGACCTCCATCCTCAGGGCCTGTGCGACGCGCCGCTTCACGTCATCCCGCGTGCGGTATCCGGCGGGCAGCGCCTCGTCTACGCATCGCATCAGGTCCCCGACGGTCCTGAGCGGCCTGGCCCGCACAATGCGGGCCGCGATCCTTCTGGAAAACCTCTCGTCCGAGTTGCGGAACAGAATGTCCGCGATCTCTTTTTCACCGGCGCGGTTCACGATGTCCCCCGCGCACAGATCCTGCTGCGGGTCCTGCCGCATATCCAGCGGAGCGTCCAGATCCCTGATCGAGAAGCCTGCCCCCCGATCCAGCTGGTGGCTGGAGACCCCCAGATCCCAGAGTGCGCCCGACACGCTTCCGCCCAGCCGGTCCACCAGATCTCCGGCGCGGCTGAAATGGGCCCTTTCCAGCGCAACCCGGCACGAGCACCCCTTCAGCCTTTCAGCGGCCGCCTCCAGCGCAAGCGGATCCCGGTCTATGCCCAGCAGGGTAGCATCCGGTCCCAGCCTGGCGCAGATCAGCACCGCGTGTCCCCCTCCCCCAACTGTGCAATCCACCCAGAGCCCACCGTTTGCGGGCTTCAGCAGCTCCAGCACCTCTCCCGCCATCGCGGGAATGTGATACGGGGCGTCTCCGCCCAAGGGACGATCAGCCTTCAGGCCGCCGGGGCCTCCGCGGCGCTCTCTTCGCGCCGGGCGCCCGAGAACATCCTGTCCACAGCGGCCTGAACCTCTTCCTGAGTCAGGCTCTCGTCAAAACTGGCCCACTTCTTGGCGCTCCACAGCTCCACCCGGTCACCGATGGCCACCGCCACAATGTTTTCACTCAGCCCGGCGGCCTCGCGCAGGTGCTGCGGGATGACAATGCGAGAATTGCGGTCGGGCTCCAGAATGACCGACTGCCCGATGAACCTCCGCCCGACCACCCGGCTACTCTGGTCCCAGGGAGACTGGCGCTCCTTCCACTGAGCCACCATCTCCTCGAACGCTTTTTCCGGCATCATCCACAGGCAGTCTTCGATGCCCCGTGTGATGACGATGCTGTTGCCGAGAGTCCGTCTCATCCTCTGAGGGATGATGAATCTCCCGTCCGGGTCAATCGTGTGGCTGGACGTGCCAACCATAAAGCTGCCGAGTGTGTCTGCCACTTCACCACCACCGGGCTCCGGGAGCCCTGCCGACGAAAGCTACCATTGAACTACCATCTAGCTTTCGTAGACCCAATGATACAGAAGCCAAAAGCCCCTGTCAAGCAGTATCGGCAAAGAAAATCGAAATTTTTATCCATCTGACTACCAGTGAACTTCGAAACCGCCGAGACGAGGACCTGCGCCGGGGAATGCACAGGACGCCGGATGGAAGCTGAACGGCAGGCGGGAAGGAAAAAGAGGCAGTGGACGGCGCCATCAACCGGAGCGCCCGCGATCGGGGGTGGTCGCGGGCGCTC
>JBBFLP010000225.1:0-5302 GCA_037478975.1 Armatimonadota bacterium | reverse complement strand
TCCGCGCGGGAGAGCGCCAGACGCAGGGCCGCCTCCAGGCGTTCCATATTGTCGCCGACGGTGCTGCGGTGAAGCACGTCAATGCCTCGCGCGGCCAGGTCCTGCGACAGGAAGACGGCGTTGGTATCGGTGATCTGGCCAAGCAGAAGCTCGGTGCCGACGGAAACGATCTCAGCGCGCACGGGCGGGCAATCCTCCGGGAGAAAAAACACTGTATGATACCACACCCGGCGGCGTCTCCGGGGCGTCGTCCGGCGTGGAAGGAGGGGAGATGGCGTATTCAAAGCTTGTGAAACCCGGTCAGCGCATCCGGCTGGATGATCTGGATACAGCGGAAGACGGCGGGCTGAGCAAGGAAGAGGGAAAGCAGCTTACCGCTGAGCTGAGCACCCGTCTCGGGGAACTGCAGGAGCTTATGTTCGCCGCAGGAGAGACCGCCTTGCTGGTGGTGCTTCAGGGGAGGGACACCGGCGGAAAAGACGGCGCGGCCAAATGCTTGATGCGCGCCATGCACGCGCCCAGTTGCCGGGTGGTGTCCTTCAAGGCTCCCACTCCGGATGAGTTAGCCCGCGATTTTCTGTGGAGGGTGCATCGGGAAGTCCCGGCAAAAGGGTTCTGCACCATCTTCAACCGTTCCCACTATGAGGATGTGCTGGTGGTGCGGGTGCGGCGGCTTGCTCCGGAGAAGGTGTGGCGACCTCGCTATGACCGCATCAACGACTTCGAGAGGCTGCTAGTCGAAAACGGCACCATCGTCCTGAAGTTCTTCCTGCACATTAGCCGGGAAGAGCAGGAAAGGCGTCTGCTGGACCGCGAGAAAGACCCGGTGAAAGCCTGGAAGCTGAACGTGGAAGACTGGAAGGACCGCAGTCTGTGGGACAGCTATACAAAGGCTTACGAGGAGGCGCTGCGGCGATGCAGTACGCAGGAGGCTCCCTGGCGCATCGTTCCGGCGGACCGGAAGTGGTTCCGGGATCTGGCCATCATAGAGGCTGTGAGGGAGGCGCTGGAACCGTTCCGGAAGCGCTGGATGGATCGTCTGGAGCGGATGAGCAGGGAGGCGCGCCGCGAACTGGAGGAATACCGGCGCAGCACAGGGCAGCAGGCGCAGGAAAGCGCCGGCGTTTGACAAAGGACGGGCGCGCAGGTACGATTCATCCGCCGGGCCCCCGCACAGAGACGGGGGACCCCAGCCTGAGCCGCTGAAAGGACGGAATTGAGGAAGAAGACCACCTTTGTCAGACCGGACCGGCTTCGCCGGAACGGACCGGCGCGCATCTTCGTGGCCGCCACACGGCAGAACGACGGAAAGACCACCACCAGCTTGGGGCTTATCCACTCGCTGAAGCAGCGCTTCGACCGCGTCGGATACATCAAGCCCGTGGGCCAGCGATACACGGAGCTGGACGGGCATAAGATTGACGAAGACGCCCTGCTCATCCGCGAGACCTGTGATCTGCAGGGTGATTTGGCGGATATGTCTCCCATCGCCATTCCCCGCGGCTTCACCGAGTCCTACATCTTCTCACCCGACCGTGAGAAGCTCGAAAAAGAGGTGCTGGAGAGCTTCTCGCATGTGGCCAGCGAATCCGATGTGGTGGTCATCGAAGGCACAGGCCACGCCGGCGTGGGGTCCGTTTTCGACATGTCCAACGCCGATGTGGCCCGTCTGCTGGAGTCGCGGGTGCTGCTGGTAGCATCCGGCGGCATCGGCCGTCCCATAGACGAGGTGATGCTGAACAAGGCACTGTTCGACACGCGAGGGGTGGAGATCCTGGGCGTCATCATCAACAAGGTGGAGGTGGACAAATACGACAAGGTCAACCGTACGGTCCGCAAGGGTCTTGAGCGCCTGGGGCTTGAGTGCGTGGGGGTGGTGCCATACCGCAAGGTCCTCTCCAGCCCCACCATGGAGCAGATCCTGGAGGATCTGGGAGGTAAGCTGATCTCGGGCAAGTCCGGTCTGAAGAACACGGTGGGGCGGATGGTCATCGGCGCCATGGCCCCCCACGAGGCTATGGATTACTTTGCCCGCGAGGTGCTGCTCATCACGCCGGGCACGCGCGAGGACCTGGTCATCGCCGCGATGAGCTCCTGCGTTGTGGGGATCGGGAAGACTCACTGTGTGAGCGGCATCGTCATCACCGGTGGCATCGAGCCCCACAGAAACATCATGGAGCTTATCAGCCGCACGTTCATCCCGGTGATCTCTGTTCCGGAGGATACCTTCACGGTGGCGAGCAAGGTCAACAAACTCATCGTCAAGGTGCGCCCGGGAGACTCCGAAAAGGTCCGCACGGCGGAGGAGCTTTTCGAGGAGTTCGTGGATCTGGACCGCATTCTGGAGAAGATGGCCTGACCCGTTATGGACTTTGAGGAAAGTGTCGCGTGGCTCTCCGGGCTGCGCCGCTTCGGGATCAAGCTGGGGCTGGAACGGTTCCTGAAAGTGCTGGAGCTGGCGGGCAATCCTCACCGGGCCTTCCGCTCCGCTCACATCGCCGGCACGAACGGCAAAGGCTCCACGGCGGCGATGATCGCCGCCGTTATGCGGAAAGCCGGTGTGCGGACGGGTCTGTATCTGTCGCCGTACGTGTTTGACATCCGCGAGCGCATTCAGGTGGAGGGCAGGATGGTGACGCGCCGGCGTTTCGCCCAGCTGGCCACCGAGGCGCGCAGCCTGATGGAGGAGGCCGGCTCGCGCGGGTGGGGGACTTTGACGGAGTTCGAGGCTAAGACTCTGATGGGCTTCCTGTGCTTCGCGCAGGATGGGGTGGAGTTCGCTTCGGTGGAGGTGGGACTGGGAGGGCGGCTGGACGCGACGAACGTGATCGTGCCGGACGTATCCGTCATCACGAACGTGGCGATGGACCATATGGAGTATCTGGGGGAAACCCTGGCGCAGATCGCGGCGGAGAAAGCCGGGATCATCAAGCGGGGAGTTACGGTGGTTTGCGGCTCGACGGATTCGACCGTGTCGGACGTGGTGATGCGCAGGGCAGAGGAGTCTGGCTCCCCGGTTATATGGGCTCTGCCGGAGGGGCAACAGCCGCCGGAAGGGGTGGCGGGATGTGTCACTTATCGCGTTGCGGTGGGTGTGGATCCTCTTGAGTTGGATCTCGGCGCTCGGCGCTGGATGCTGCGGGGGGTGAGGCCGGCTCTTCAGGGCGAGTTCCAGGCCGTGAATGCTGCCTGCGCCGTGGGCGCTCTTGAGGCGCTTGCGGACGCCGGATTCCCATTGGATGAGAGGTGCGTCCGGGAGGGGTTGGAGGAGGCATGGCTGCCCGGGAGGCTCCAGATCCTGAGAAGGCGGCCGCTGGTCATCGCGGACGGGGCCCATAACCCGGCCGCTGCGGAGGAATTAGCGCGCTACCTGGAGCCGCGGCTTCAGGGACGGCCGCTCGCGCTGGTTGCGGGTATGATGTCTTCGCACGAGCCGGAGGAGGTACTCTCCCGGTTGGCCCCGCTGGCGCGATGGGTCATCGCGACGGAGACCGGAGAGGCGGGAACACGTCCCTGCAGAGAAATCGTCCAAAGTGCAGAACGCTACTGCGCTGATGTGTCCGCGTGCCCGGAGGTCAACGAGGCGATCTCCCGGGCGTGCGCTCTGGCCGGGCGTGATGGTGTGGTGTGTGTGACGGGCTCGTTCTATCTGCTGGGGCACATCAGGAGGCCGCTTCGCATCACCACCGGCGCGGCGTGAGTGAATGAGGCAAGGAAGGGTGGGGATGCTCCCGACCGGATGTTGAGGGGTGCCAGTGATGAGACTCTGCGTTAGAAGGTGGTTCTGGATGGTCGCGCTGGTCGCGGCTGTGGGCGGGGCCGCAGTGGCGGCGCCAGGCGATGACGCTGTCCGGGAGGCGATCGCGCTTTTCAATTCCGGAAAGCCGGCCGAAGCCATCCAGAAGTTGGAGGACGCCCGGCAGTCAGCGCCGGACAATATCCTTCTTCACAACTGGCTGGGATATCTTTACCTGAAGACCGGTCAGGCGGCGCAGGCGGTGGCGCCGCTGGAGCGGGCTCGCGAGCTGGACCCCTCCAATGTGGAGGCTCTGCGAAACCTGGGGAACGCATGCCTTGAGACCGGCGAGCTGGACAAAGCCCGCGACTGTTTTGAGGAGCTCACACGGCGTGAGCCGAAGTCGGCGGATGCCTTCTACAGCCTCGGCAACGTGTATCTTCGCCAGGGGGAGTATGCCAAGGCTGCTGCGGCCTACCGTTCTTCGCTTGAACTGGACCCCAACGACGCCCGCGTTCATAACAATCTGGGTGTGGCGCTGCAGAACTCCGGTCAGGTGATCCCGGCGGTGGGCGCGTATAAGCGGGCGACGGACCTTGCGCCGCAGGAGGCGCTTTACTGGTCCAACTACGGCCTGGCTCTGAAGGAGAGCCGGCAGTCTGCGCTGGCGCTGGAGGCCCTCAGGAAGGCGGTAACCATCAACCGCGATGACTATGCCGCCCATATGGCGCTCGCGGAGATCTACGCCGGGCAGGGCAAGCTGACGCTGGCCATCGAGGCGCTCACGCAGGCAGCGCGCATCCAGCCGGATGAGTATCTGGTGCACCTGAACCTGGGTGTCCTTCAGGGGAAGGCGGGGCAGAATGCGGCTGCGGAGCGCTCCTATCTACGGGCGCTGGAGCTGCGTCCGGGAGATCCCGAGGCTCTGAACAATCTGGGCTGGCTGTATTATTCTCAGGGCAATATGGACTGGGCCATCGAGCGCTTCGAGGCCGCTCTGGCTACGGATCCGAAGTTCTCGCCCGCCCGGCAGAATCTGGCGGCGGCCTATCAGGCGGCGGGCCAGATGGAGAAGGCCATCTCGCTGTGGGAGCAGGCTGCGGCCGAGCGCCCGGATGATCCCGGTCCGCGTCTGGCCCTTGGCAATCTCTATCTCAAGCAGAAGGAGTACGAGAAGGCGCGTCAGGCCTATCAGGCCACCCTGAAAGGCGGGCCGGGTGACGTTCCCGGACTGATCGGGGTGGCGCTGGTGCTGGAGCGGACGGGCAAGCTGGCGGAGGCGGAGGCCGAACTGCGCAAGGCGCTGAAGCTGGACCCGAACTCCGCGACCGCGCACAACAATCTCGGGTCCGTTCTGGAGCGCGCAGGCAGGAAGGATGAAGCCCGCAGGCACTACGAGCGGGCCGTCCAGCTGGAGCCCGGCCATCCGGACGCAATGAAGAACCTGGCGCGTCTGGGCATCCGGAGCTGATCCGGATCCCTTCACCGGTCCTGCGGCTTTGGACTGCATCGGGCTTGTCGTAAACCCCAGTAAGCCGGACGCCTTCCCCCTCGGCGCGCGGCTCG
>JBBFLP010000224.1:0-5362 GCA_037478975.1 Armatimonadota bacterium | reverse complement strand
CGCACGGACGGGCCCGTCCTCTTCCAGCAAAACCGAAGCATCCTGGAACACGCCGAGCACCTCTGTGAAACTGGCGATGTCGTGGCTCCACGTATCGCCGGGATCGTTGAGGACGACCAGGCGGTGACCGCGAGCGGTAAGAAGCTCCCTGCCCGAACGCCGTTCCAGCAGGGAGACCATTTCGCCCGTCGCAGAATCGAACTCCACCCGCAGGAACCGGTTCTGCAGCCAGGTGTCGCCGGCGGAAAGCTCACCATCGTCCGGCACCGCAGCAGACTCATCTTCCTTCTGTCGGAACAGCGCATAGCCGGCCGGGGGAAGATCTGCAACAAACACCACGCGGCGCTGTTTGTCCACCGTCGCCTCCGGCTGAACGGTCTGCGCCGCCAGCGGCTGGCCTTCAGAATTGGCAATGTGATTGCCCGTCGCGGGCTCCACCTCCACTGGAACCCGGACTGACCAGGGCAGAGGATTGAACACGAGGAGCGGCTGTCCGTCTCCCCGCGTATCCACCTGACGGGCGACGGACTGAGCAGCGAAGTGCACTTCACGCGAAGCGTCTGCAATCACTTTGCCCAGTTCGTGACTCGCGTCCTCGCACGCTTCCCTGAGGCTGGTCCCCGCCAGGATGTCATGGAACTGGTTGAACAGCAGCGTTCTCCAGGCATCGCGCAGGACATCAGCCGGCCAGGAGCGCCCCACCGCCATTGACGCCAAGGTGGCCAGCACCTCCGCCTGATAGAGCAGGCTCTCTGCCCTGCGATTCAGCGTCTTGATCCGGGAATGCGCACTGTAGCAGCCACGCGCATGGTGCTGCAGGTCACCCCGCACCACGGGTATATCCGCCCCCTTCTGGATGTCCTGGTTAAGGGAAGAAAAATACTCTTGCAGGCTGCTCAGACGCACCGGGGGCATTGCAGGGTCGGAGGCAATCCGCTGAAGGGAGCGCAGGTTGGCTATGGTGGGGCCGCCACCGTGATCGCCCACTCCGTAGAAAACGGTATAGTCCCGGACGCACGAAGGTCTTGCCTCATGGTTGATCCGGACGTGTTCGTCCATTTCGTCGAACCAGGTGCAGTACGCCCGGGTAATGCGTGAAGCCAGCACCGGAGTTCCGTCCGGCCCCTCCCACCAGAAAACGTTCTCCGGAAGATCCTTTTCCTGCGGCATCGGGCGCATAAAGACATAGCTGTCCAGCCCCGCACCTTTGAGGATCTGCGGAAGCGTGCGTGGGTGTCCGAAGGAGTCCGGATTATAGCCGGTGCGCGCCATTACCCCCAGATGCTTCCGGAACCAGGTTTGCCCGTGCAGAGCCTGCCGGACGAGCGACTCACCGGAAGGAACGTTCAGGTCCGGCTCCACCCACCACCCGCCGACAATCTCCCATCGCCCCTCGCGGATGCGCTGGCGAATCTCGTCCAGCATCTCCGGGTCAACCTGCTGCAGCAGATCGTAGAACGCTGCAGATGAGGAGGTGAAGACAAACTCCGGGAACTCGTTCATCCGGTCCAGCGCCGAGCGGAATGTCGCCCGGATGGCCTCAAGTCCTTCGTTCCACCGCCACAGCCAGACCGGGTCTATGTGGGCATTACCGATGGCGTGAAGCACCCCGTCATCGGGGCGGCGGCAAGCGTCACCTTGCATAGGGCATCCAGACCACCATATGGCTCACTCCGCGGTTAGCCCAAGCATAATACGGGATCAGGGTCACGTCCACGTCTCTCCACTGACTCTCGAAGCTCTTCAGCGGCCGGTACAGCGGACCGCGAGGCGCATCCGGGGGAACGTCGCGGCCCTTCGCCCGCAGGGTGACAACCCCTTCCAGCAAATCCCCGCGGAACTCCGCATTGATGGCAGGACGGCCCTTCAGTTCAAGGTCCCGCAGATTCACTGCCGGGTTGTCCACGCTTTCCGCGCAGAACACCAGGGGACCACGCTGGACGACCACACTTCCCAGGTTGCATCGCACGCGAGGGTCGGACTCCATAAGCTGGACAGGCATCCGCATCTCCAGCGCCACCCGGTCCCCCGGCTGCCAACGCCGCCGGATCTCCAGGTAACCGCCACGCCCCTTTCCTTCGAAGGATTGGCCGTTGACCCTAGCGGAATATGTCTGGCACCATCCGGGCACCCGCAGGAACAGCGAGAAGGTAGCGGCCTCCGCCGGTTCCACGGTCAGATTCACCTTCCCGTCCCACGGATACCGGGTCTGCTGACGCAAGACCACCCGCGTTCCGTCAGCAAGCCTCCAGTTCAGGCGCGACGCGTCGTAAAGATGAACCCAGATGCCCTCCTTGCTCCGGCCGTATATGTAGCCGGGAACAGCTGCCAGAGTGCGCACCATATTCGTGGGGCAGCAGGTGCATCCGAACCACGGCTGGCGCTGATGCTCGCGAAAACAGGCCAGGGGATTCACATAGAACCAGTGCGTTGTGTCAAGCGACACACCGGCCAGCACGTTATTGTATAGAGCGCGCTCCATCATATCCGCGTAGCGCGCATCGCCGGTCAGCCCCAGCATCCGCAGATTCCAGATTGCGTTTGCAATGGCCGCGCAGGTCTCGGAATAGGCCCACTCGTTCGGAAGCTCGTAGCGCTCGCCTATCGCCTCTCCGGCATACCGGGCTCCCAGCCCGCCCGTGATGTAGACCCGGCCGGATGCAGTGTCTTCCCACAGATCCTGCAGCGCCTTCCACGCGTCGCGATCACCCGTCTCTGCATACCAGTCGGCCACACCGGCCATCAGATATGCAAATCGCACGGCATGACCGCTGATCTGGCCGGCTCTTCCGAGCGCCTGCTGCTTCAGAAAGAACCCTGCAAGGTCCAGGTAATCTCTCTTGCCGGTGATGCGATACAGCTCCACCAGCGCCATTTCGACCTCAGGATGACCGTCCGGCTGCTCGATCTTGCCCGGGCCGAACGCAGAGGTCAGGTAATCCGCGAAACGTATGGCAACGTCAAGGAACTTGCGGCTTCCGGTGGCGCGGTAGTGAGCAATCGCAGCCTGGAACATGTGCCCCGCGCAGTAGAGCTCGTGCTCCACGGGCAGATTGCGGAATCTTTGACCAGAAAGTTCACCCACAAAGAATGTGTTGAGATACCCGTCCGGCTGCTGCGCAGACGCGACATCGTCAATCACGCTCTCCAGCAACTCACGGAGCTGCGGATCATCCGAGGACTCCAGGGCAGTCGCGGCGCCTTCCATCCATTTATACAGGTCCGAATCCCGGAAGACGGGACCCTTCAGATCTCCCTGGCTGCGGCCGCCGACCACGCGGAAGTTCTCGACCACGCCGTGATCCTCAAGTTGACCGTACAGAGCAGGGATCCCCAGAGTCCTGTTGGCGTCCATCCACCTCTTCCAGAACCCGCCTTCCATCGTGACGCAACCGATGGGAGCCGGCGTTATCTTCACTCGCGGGCTGTTGTGTGTGGCGATGACGCCAATGGAGCCGTGTTCTACCAATGCGCTCTCCTCCCGCGCTGATGCCATTGAGGCAAGTACCAGAGAAACTACCAAGACAGCCACCGTTGCGGACAGGTGGCAAGCAAAAGGCAACCTCATCTCCCAACCCCTTCACTAACCTGCGGCGGAAAACTCGCAGGCTGCACCCTGGCTGTCCTTTTCGACACTTTGCTGCCCGTCTTCCTGCCGCGCCCGTAGGACTTTCACCCAGTCTCAACCGCCGGCGGTGCGGGACAGCATCATCCGGGCTTCGTCAGCCAGCGCGCCGTATGGAGCGCGGCTGATGAGGGCGTCAAGATACATCCTTGCGGCCTTCGGATCCTTCCACTGCTCCAGATACAGGCGGGCGAGGCGGAGGAGCGCCGTCTCGCATTCCGGAGCCCGGGGATATACACCCAGCAGAAGCTGCAGGATCTGTGTCTGGGCATAGTATTGCCCTGTTGCGCCAAGCCGCCCGGCCAGCTGCAGATAGTGCACCGGGAGGAGCAAACGCGGATATCTTTTTAGCTCAAGCAACATGGTGCTCACGGCGGCGGGGCATTCCTGGATGAACTTCTCCGGAGCATTCCGAAAAGCAGCTGCCACCTTCTCCGGACGATTCTCCCGGACTGCCGCTGTGACCAGTGCGGAAAACAGCGCCGGGTCATCTGGAGTATGCTCCAACAGGGTTTCCAGGGCGGACACGGACATCTCATTCAGGTCCACACCGTCGGCCTGCAACACTTTGATCTGCGAGACGGCTTCGGGGTCACGCCGCACCGCCATCGCCTGCGGAAACACAAGTCCGAAAAGCATTCCGCCGATATGCGCAAAATGCGCCACAAAGTCCCCCGGCGCAGGACCGGCAATGCCCAGAAAATCCATCGCCACATAGAACAGGATCAGCCAGAGAGCGGGAATCTCAAAAACACGCAGATACGGCAAAAAGAAGAAAATAAGAAACAGCACGCGCACACGGCTCCAGGTGAACAGCCACCAGTACGAGCCAAGTATTCCCATGATCGCCCCACTGGCGCCGATGAGGGGGATGGTGTTTGCACCGGACGATGCCCAGTGAAGCAGATCTCCCGCGAGCCCCGCCCCGAAGTAAAGCCCGAGAAAACGGCCATGCCCAAGGCGATCCTCCACGGCGGGCCCGAACAGCCAGAGGAAGTACATATTGAAGATCAGGTGAAGGAGGTCGCCGTGCAGAAACTGCGATGCGAAGGAGCGCAGAAACCACTCATGCCCGCCCACAAAGGCCCAGTCCCGCACCACCCGCTCGGTAATCGTGAGATCCCGCCCGGTGGTCAAACCGAAGACAAGCACATTCAGCACCACCAGCGTGTAAGTCGCCAGTGGAACCGTGCGGACCGGGTTCTTGACCCTGTAGGGAATGAGCATCAGGACACGGCGGCGTAAAGCGCCTCAGCGGCGCTTACCGCCTCAGTCTTTCAACACCTGGCTCAGCACTGGCAGAATCTCCCTTGCAGGCAGAATGACGAAAATGGACTGGGCAGGCTCCTTCCCGATCGGCTGCAACCGGCGGATGACCACCACGCCGGCCAGCTTACCCTCTGCTGAAAAAGCCGCTCCTCCCAGCAAACCAGGAGCCAGCGACCAATCCTCCGAGCCGGGCAGGAGATACATCCGGCGGGGACGCGTCAGGACTCCCGTGACAGCGGAGACGTGCGCGGTGGGAGTCCAGTGAAGCTGGCGCCCCGCGCGGCCCGCCAGTAGCACAGGATCGAGGATCTCCAGACCGGCCGGGCCGGAGAGGTCGAGCGCCGCTACGGGCTTCTCCAGAGGGGAGCGCGGGCGGATAAGGGCGATATCCAGATCGCGGTCCCGGAGGGCCACTTCCCCGTGGAATTCCGAGCCGTCATCCAGACGCACCTTGACATCGCGGATATC
>JBBFLP010000223.1:0-5389 GCA_037478975.1 Armatimonadota bacterium | reverse complement strand
CCATAGTTGGCCACCGCATAGTCGCGCGTAAGCTGGCATCCCATAAAGCGCTGCCCCTCCCCCCTCTTGCGGGCCAGAAGCGGCAGGTAATAGTCGCGATACTGCTCCGCGGTCAGGCACCGGTAACGGAATCCCATGGTCTCGGCCAGCGTCCGCTCCGGGTCGTGGGAGGTCTGGAAGGGGAAGCAGGACTCATAAAGCGCAAAGTCCGCGGACGGGATCTCCACCATATTCCACAGGTAGCCCATCACGTTGTAGAGCTCCTGCCACATGCCCACCGGCCGGCCGCCGGCCAGCGGCTTGAGTCTGGAGACCATCGCGTCGAAGGCTTCCTGCATGTACTGATAACGGAAGAGGATGAACCGGTTGAACTCGGCATCCGGCCCACCGGGCCGCGAGGGGATGCGCCCAAGGGCGGGCAGCCCCCGTGCGGCTCTCCATTCATTGAAGCGAGCCAGCGCGTGCCCGCTGCGGCCTGCGTCCCAGGAGGTGAAGCCGGCCTCGCCGTAGATGCCCCACGTCGGTGCGAACGCGACGACGTCCGGATGCGACGCATACCGGCGGATAATCTCTGCAAAATACCACTCGACCCGCTGCATGGCCTCCGGCCAGAACGGGTCCAGCTGGTTCATCACCCGCTGGCCATTCTCGCGCGTGTCCCAGAACTCTCCGTCTCCCAGCCCCACCCATCCGAGGATCGCAAGGATGAACCGGAAGCCCTTCGCCTGGAGGCGCTCCATCTCGGCGTCAAGCGCGGCAAAGTCCACCTGGCCCCCGCCCGGAATGACCGGCGGATGGACCTTCAGGAGGATGGTATCATAGCCGGCACGGCGGGCGTCTTCGACATCCGCCTCCGAATAACCGGTCATCGGGAGCCAGACGTGCATTCCTCTGAAGGGACTGCGATCCTGCGCAAGCGCGGGTCTGCCTGCCGCCAGCGGGAGCAGGATAGCACTCGTTACCAGGCAGAGGAGCGCCGCCCGGCCCATCCCGGCAACGCTACAGTCGGCCGATGAAGCGCCAGAAGTTGCGCCCCATCAGATCCCGGCAATCCCGTTCGATCTCAGTGTCGGTCACCTTCCAGCCGGTCTCCTCCACAGCGGCATAGCGCTCCGCAAGCACCACCTCCGTGAAGTGCCGGGCGTGGGTCCACTTCGGGATCACCTGCTCCATGACGCGGACATCCGAGTGGTGCGGGATGTGGCTGAATCCCAGCAGCTCCACGCGCATCCGGGTCATCTCGTCTATGAGATAGGGGATATTCAGGAACCACCAGCACCCGAACGTCATCAGGTTCGGGAACTTGCGGGCGACGACGTTCAGCTCATACTGGTTCTCGCGCGAGAGCACGGTCACAAGGAAACGCAGCTTCGGATAACGGGCCAGCAGGCGCTCCATTGAGGCCAGGTCCGAGACACCCACCGAGTCCCCCGCCAGCCGCAGATCCGGATTCACTTGCCTGCGGCACCCGGGCATCAACGCCACCGGCAACCCCCGTTCGGCGGCGACAGTCAGCATGCACTCTTCCAGCAGACGGTTCAGCTGGCTTCCATCCGGGAACCTCCAGGAGGGGCTGAGCGAAAGCATCAGATACAGAGGCTCCATCCGGTCTATCCAGTGATGCAGAAACCGGCGGACTTCCGGGATGGTGCGGCCGCCGAGCGGTCCTTCCACATCGTAGCCCCACTCTCTCATGCGGGGATAGTTCGTGTCCCACGCCAGGATCAGCGAGTCCAGGCGGAGGGCGGCGTGGAAGCGGGGATCTATCTGCGGTCCGGATTCCCAGACGGCCCGTTCCGTGTCGTCGAACGGGTCGTTCGTCATCACCAGAGATTCCAGCCCGGCGCACTCGAACACCTGGTCCACGATGCCCTCGGGTGTCTGCGAGGCGAAGAACGCGCGGTAAGACTCCAGATCGCGCGAGGCTGTATCCAGCCCCAGAGCCCGGAGCACCTCCAGGAGTCCTTCGGCCGCCGCGCTGACCGGGGAGTGATCCAGGAACAGTGTCTTCCAGACCAGATCCGCCTGCTGTCTGCGGTCCATCTCCCAGAATTCCGCCGGTGTCACCTCTCCCCAGCGCAGGGTCTCCGCGATGAGATAATGGTGGTTCAACAGCTCGTCAATGCCCCACAGCAGCAGGTCGCCGAAAGCAGGGGCATAGACGTGGGTGTGGATGTCGGTGACCGGGACGCGCGAGAGCGCCTCGCGCACGCGCAGGCGCATATCGTTCAACGCGGCGGAGTCCTGCATGGTGAAGAAAACCCTCTCCTGGAGAAGTCTGCTGGGGGGCGGAGGAGCGCTCCTTCCCCCGGGAGACTGGTTACCTGCGATGCCCCGGGAATCCTGCCACGGGAATAAACGCCCGCCCTGATCTACCGGACCGCGCGACGGCTGCCAGCCGGGGAAGCCTACCGCTTGGCGGCCGCCTCTACCAGGGCGGCAAAGAGCGAGGAGAACCGCCGGTGGACTTCCGCATCCTTCCGCCGCTCGGGATGGAATTGAACGGCCAGGCAGAAACGGTGGTCCGGCAGCTCCAACGCCTCGATGATGCCGTCATCGGCGTATGCTGCCGCTCTCAAACCGGACGCCAGCTCCGCGTCCGTTACGCCCTGATGATGGTATGTGTTGACCTGCGTGGCCCCCGGCCCCACCAGCCGGCCGAAAAGGGTATCGGGTTCATACTGGATGGCGTGGAGAGGACAGGGATCGGGATCCTCCACCTTTGAACCATCCGTCAGCACACGATGAACAACGAGATCACCAACTCCCTGCCGGATGTCCGGGACCAGAGACCCACCGGCGGCGACGTTCAGGATCTGAAACCCACGGCAGATCCCGAGTACCGGACGCTCTTCCTGCAGGGCCCGGCGCGCCAGCGGAAGTTCGTAGGCATCCCTCCTGGAATCCACCAGTACCTCATAGCGCTCCATGATATCTTCGTCGGAGAGATCCGCATCCACGGGGCGGCGGGGATATAGTGAGGGATGCACATCCATCCCGCCGGCGAAAAGCAGAGCGTCACAGGTATCGGCGACGGAGGGATCCGCCGGAGTGATAAAAACCGCTTCGCCTCCGGCATCCTCCACTGCCATACGGTAGTCTCCTCCGTGCTCCTCCACCCATCCCGGTTTTGAGCCGCAGGTGATTCCGATGCGGGGTCTGCGGGTATTCATCCTCCAGTGTTCCTCCTCCGGCGCACTCCGGTATTCGCGAACGGTTTGCGGCATTGTATTCGCGCCGCGCAGCCTCTGCAACAGAACCATATAATGGAACCATGTTTCCCGAGGATTTCGTGGAGATCATCAGGCCCGGCCGCCTCAGCTACCCGGAAGGTCTGACACTGCAGGAAGAGCTTGTCCGGGGTGTTCAGTCCGGCCTCCGGCCGGAGGCACTCGTGCTGCTGGAGCACGATCCCGTCATCACGCTGGGGCGAGGATGGCGGCCGGAGCATCTGCTGTGCGACACCAGGGAACTGGCCGGCCGGGGCATCGAGCTTCACGAATCTGCGCGGGGGGGCGACGTCACCTACCACGGACCCGGGCAGATCGTCGGTTATCCCGTACTGGACCTGAACCGGCGCGGGCGCGACCTGCACGCCTACATCCGGATGCTGGAGGAGACGCTCATTGAGACCGTCCGGGCGCTTGGCATCGGAGCCATCCGCAGGAGCGGGATGACAGGCGTCTGGGTTCCGGCGGACGGCAAGGGGCCATCCCGCAAGATCGCGGCCATCGGTGTGCGGGTGCAACGCTGGGTCACAAGTCACGGTTTCGCCCTGAATGTGGACGTGGACCTGGAGGATTTCCGGCTGATCGTCCCCTGCGGGCTGCACGGAGAGGCTGTCACGTCCATAGCGCGGGAGAAGGGCCAGGCTCCACCCTTCGAAGAGGTCTGCTCATTGGTGGAGAAAGCCTTCGAGACGGTGTTCCATACGCGGCTGCGTCCCGGAGACAGTGTCTCCGGGACGCGCAAATCACGCTGACCGGCCTTTCACGGGCATCCGTCAGGCGCTTATCTCCTGCATCACCTCGTCCGGAATATCGAAATTGGAGTAGACGTGCTGGACGTCGTCGTGATCCTCCAGCTGATCCATCAGCCGCAGCACCTGGGACGCCTCCTTGCCCTCCACTGAGACCGTGTTCTGCGGCACCATGGAGAGTTCGGCCATAGTAAACGGAATGCCCGCGTCCGTCAGAGCCTGCCGCACATCATGAAGCGCCTCCGGAGGGCAGACCACTTCGATGGAGTCCCCCTCTGTCTTAACATCCTCTGCGCCGGCGTCCATTACAGCCATCAGCACATCGTCCTCGGATGCCGCCTCAGCGGGGATGGATACGATTCCTTTAGGCTGGAACAGCCAGGCCACACACCCGCTCTCCCCCATACTGCCGCCGCACTTGCTGAAGATGGCGCGAAGGTCCGCCACCGTGCGATTGCGGTTGTCGGTCAGGCACTCCACCAGCACGGCCACTCCGCCCGGACCGTAACCCTCGTAGGTGACCTCCTCGTAGTGCGCCCCCTCGATCTCGCCGGTCCCGCGCTGGATGGCGCGCTTGATGTTGTCCTGCGGCATACTGGCGTCCCGCGCCTTCTGGATGGCGATGCGCAGGCGGAGGTTGGTGTCCGGATTGCCGCCCCCGGCCTTCGCGGCCACAATGATCTCCCGCGCCAGCTTGGTGAAAATCTTGCCGCGCTCCGCATCCTGCTTGCCTTTGCGCAGCCGAATGTTATGCCATTTGGAATGACCGGACATCCGATCCGCCTTTCGTCTGAATGTGCAAGAACAGCCGCGGGAACGCGTCCGCAGGGAGGAAAAAAGAGAGCTTTCGGACGCTTCCCGTCCTAACAGCTATTTTATCATTCTTCCGGGCCGCCGGTCAAATACGCTCCCGCCCTGGCCAGCCACTCCCGGAGCTTCTGCGGCAGGCTGTCCGTGGTCTCCAGTGCATCCAGATCCTCCAGCGGGTGCCAGGCCACCTCCGCCGCGTCATCCCCGCGCTCCTCGCGCCCCCCCACAACACGGCAGAAGAAATCCACCAGCACGTAATGGAAGGCCTGTCCGTCCAGACCGTCCGCAATGATCTCGCTGACTCCTGCCAGATCGCCCGTCTCCACCAGCAGGCCGGTCTCCTCCCGGACCTCTCGCTCCACGGCGTCTCTCAGGCGCTCGCCTCCGCGGAGCCTGCCGCCGGGCAGACTCCACAGCCCCCGGCCCGGATCCTTCCCGCGTCGCACCAGCAGGATGCGCCCGTCCCGGACGATGACCGCCCCCACGCCGACGGCAGGGTTCACCATTCGCGGAACCCGTTGGTTATGGGCAGGCGACGGTCGCGCCCGAACGCCTTGGGAGAGATCTTCACCCCGGGAGGAGCCTGCCGGCGCTTGTACT
>JBBFLP010000222.1:0-5407 GCA_037478975.1 Armatimonadota bacterium | reverse complement strand
CTGCGAACGATACGCTTGAGAGGGCTCTCTCCAGCGTGCGTTCGCTGTTGAAGCATGTCAAAGCCACCGAGAGACCGGGCTCCGCCGGGCGACCGTTTTGCATTATGACCCGCACACCTCCGCGCCGGTTTCGCGCCCCTTCGCGTGGTGCCTGACTGTGGCCTCTGCCGCTGCAGCCATCAGAAGCTGGCAAGCGTGTTCTACGGTGTGTGGCGAGACGGCCTGAATGCGGCGCAGACAGCCGTTCCGCCGCCATTGCCCGTAAAGCGCCCGAACCTCCGAGCGCACGGTTTCTCTGTCCCGCAGGTCTACTGCACAATGACCCAGATCCCGCAGAAGGGCTTCAAGCTCCGGGTTGGCGCAGGTAAGCCCGAGGATGGGGATACCTGTGTGCATGTACTCGTACGCTTTCGATGGGATCGTGGCGCTTGAAATGGGACCGTCGTGCTGGATAAGGGCCAGCACGTCGCACTCCTGCATCCCCCGTAGAGAACCCTGCTTCGAGGAGACTCCTTCCTGCAACAGCATCTCCGGATAAGGAAACCTGTCCAACTGCGCGCGCGTCTGCCGGTCGGACAACCCTTTCTGTAGGAAGCGCACGCTCTTCCTCGCCTCCGGTTCACTTCGCACAAGATGTTCCAGCCCGTCCAGCAGGGGGGCCGGGAGTCTTCCCATCGTCAGCGAGCCGAAATGGCCGATCAGCATCACGCCGCGGTTTTTCCCATCCGACCTCTGGGTCCCGGGCAAAGGCTCGGCCCCGGGGTAGATGACCCGGCCGCGACCCTCCAGAGGATGGCGTGTCTCGAACTGCTCCATCGCTCCCCGCGTCACAAACACCACGGCATCTGCGTGCACGGCAACGATCTTCTCCACAATGCTGTTGTAGAGGCGCTCGCCGGGCTTCTGATCATTGCCGAAGATCACAGGATCCTGGAACTCCGCCAGCCAGGGCAGGCCGCAGAGGCGCGCGCAGAGCCATCCGGCAAGGTGTGCCGATGGAGCCCCGCTTGTAGAATAAACCAGCCCGGCGCCGCACCTGCGCGCGCACGCCGCGGCCATTGTCCCGGCCGCCACGAACCAGGACCAGGTGGCATCCAGCCGCAGAAGCGCTGATTCCAGAAGATGCCCCGGTAACAAGGGCAGCAGCAAGGTCCGCACTGCCCGGCGGGCCAGACGGTTCCGAAGGCGGCATGCCGCCATCAGACGGATCTCCTGACGGAGACCGGAGAATGAAGCACAGGGAACCCTGCGGTATCCCAGGACTGTGTCGGGCAGCGAAGCGCACGACGTGATGACAAACGTCTCGATCCCCTGTTCCCGCAGCCGTGGCAGGCGGGCATCAATGTGATGGGAAGACGCCTTCCCCTCCAGTCCACACTGATGGGTGATCACCAGCCACCGGGAAGGCTCCACTTGGCCTATGCCCCCCAGTCTCCCAGCAGTCTGCGATACACCGGCGCATCCCTTCCAGGCAACCCCATCGCGAACCACAGAAGCACCCCGGCGCGTACCCGCAGGCGCTCACGATGCCGTGGACTGAACGGAGCAAAGACCGCTGCCGATGCGGCCCGGCGCAGATGCCCTGCCACGCTGGCGAGGCCCGACAGAAGCGCGGCTGTGCGTCCCTTCCGCCAGAGCAGGAACTGCAGCCTGCTCCGGATCATTTCCACGGAGGCCGCTGGGCCCAGGCTGCGGGCCGATCCTCCGCCCAGATGCACAACCTCCGCCTGCGGGCAGACCCGCAAACTCCAACCGGCCTGAGCCAGCCGGAAGCTCAGGTCCGCGTCCTCATGATAGAAAAAGAACCGCTCATCGAAGCCGCCGATTTGCTCGAAGGCCGACCGGCGCACCATCAGGGCCGCTCCGCCGAGATACCCCTCCGGCGGGAGAGGGTGCCCGTTTTCTGCAGCCAGGTTTACGCGCCGTCTTCGCCGCCCGCGTTTCGGCGGGAACAGATCTGCGAGCGGATCCGGCAGAATGTCCGCGGTGGTCTGTGGCTGTCCATCCGCACCCGTCAAACGGGGGGCCACCGCCCCGAGCTTCTCATCCGCGTCCAGTTCCGCCAGAAGCCTCTCTATGCATCCGCCGGTCACCAGCGTGTCGCTGTTCAACAGAAAAAGGCAGCGGCCTTCCGCCTTCGCGGCGCCCAGGTTGTTGGCCCTCCCGAACCCTGCATTCTCCTGATTGCGGATGACCTTTGCCTGCGGGAAGCGCCGCGCCACCTCCTCAGCTGTCCCGTCTCGCGAGGCGTTGTCAACGACGACCGGCTGGACCATGCCCGGCGGCGTAGACTGCATGACCGATTCCAGGCAACGCAGGGTCATCTCACGGGTGTTGCGGGTCACCACGATACAGCTCACAGGCGGCTGGTCCTCTTCAGAGACGCTCACCGGTCTTCCCTCAGTGCGGCAGCGCCCGCACGACGAACTGATATGTGAACGCGTCCGGGCAGAGCCAGTGCAGCCGCCAGTCGGTCTTCGCGCGGTAGACCCGGTCCAGACGATCCACGGTGTAGCCGCTCGCCTCGAACAGGGCGATCACGGTCTTCCGCGTGAAAAACCGGAGATGGGAGTCGTCCATGATGCCAGAATCTGTATAGTCCCACCTTCCCAGCAGCAGCTGCTTCCGGATCTTGTAGTAGGCTACGTTAGGGATGGAGGCCACCACGCCGCCCCCTTCCGTCAGCGCCGGAAGACAGCGCCTCAGGACAGCGGCGGGATCCGCCAGATGCTCCAGGACATCCGCGAAGACGATGAAATCAAAACCCTTCCCAGCCTGGTTCCAGACGGCCGGATCGGTGATGTCTCCCACGATCATCCGCTCCGCGAAAGGAGCCGCCTGCTCCGCCGCAGACGGGTTGATCTCCACCGCCGTCACGCGGCAGCCCATCTCCTGCGAGAGGTATCGCGTGAAATAGCCGGTTGCGCAACCGGCCTCCAGCACACGCGATCCGGGACGGATCAGGCACGCGACAGCAAGCTGGGTCTTTCCGACGGACTCCTGGTGATAGGTCTTCAGGGAATCTCTGTTACCCCCGGACAATCTCCCGGGCCTCCTCTCCGCTGGAGTATATCTGACAACCATTCGCGTAATCCAGCGTAGGAAGACGCGCGGCTCGGTCCATCCCGGGGAAGGCTGACTGTGCGACCGCGTCGCCGCTGGATTGCCTGCCTGCGGCCGGTATGTTATACTTTGTGAAACTGTGAATGCGCGCTTTCACGCGCCCGCGCCGCCTGTCTTGGCCAGGGCAGAGCGGCGAAGCGGCGGACGCGGCCAGGCCGTCCTCTGGATAGAGCCGCCCGCCGGGCAACCGGAGTGGAGAGCGTCCGATGAACCAGTCTACCAACAGGGTCCCCGTTCCCACCCTTGAGCGGATGGCCACGTATCTCGCCTGTCTGCAAGAGCTGGATGCCCGTGGCGTGGAGACCATCTCCTCGGCTGAGATCGAGAAACTAACCCACGTGAACGCCGCGCAGTTCCGGAAAGATCTCAGCTATTTCGGCGAGTTTGGCCGTCCGGGCATCGGCTACAGTGTCCCGGAGCTCACACGGCGCATCAGCAAGATCCTGAAGGTGGACCGGGAACAGCCGGTCATCCTGGTCGGAGCGGGCAACCTGGGATCCGCGCTGGTGGGTTATCCCAGTCTTTCCCGCGAGCATTTCCGCATCGCTGCGGTGTTCGACAACAATCCCTCGAAGATCGGGCGAAGACTCTGGGATCACGAGATCCGGGACATCTCCACACTGCCGGAGGTCAATCGCGAAGTCGGCGCGCGTCTGGGCATCATCGCCGTTCCGGCCAGCGCGGCCCAGTCTGTGGCGGATCTGATGGTCGGAGCAGGCATCACCGCCATTTTGAACTTCGCCCCCGTGTCGCTGAAGGTCCCTCAGGGGGTGGTGGTGCGTAACGTGGACTTTGTCCAGGAGATGGCGGTGCTTTCGTATCATCTGGCGGTCTGAATGGATGCGTGGCGGCGTCTGCGGTCCGCGCCCGTAAGGGTCAAGATCTTCGTTCCGGTGACCGCCGTGGTGGTCGCGGCGTTCGCCTGCATCGCGTACGCAACGTCTCTGGTGCTGGAGCGCCAGCTTCAGGAGGCAAGTGAACGCACCGCCCTGCAGAAGGCGGATGTCGCGGAGGCTGCCGTCCGAAGGGCCATGCTGGACGGCCTGACGCGCGAGATGAAGCACGCCGTGGAGAACCTGGGCGAGTCTCCGGAACTCCCCCGCATCGCCCTGCGCAAGGTCAACGGCCAGTATGTCGCCGAGCGCCGGGTGCCAGGGCACGCCTATGTGCCGACCTCAGAGCTTCCCCTTCCCGGCACGGCCATCACTCAGGAGATCCTTTCAGACGGCCAGAGCTATCTGCGTGTCACCAAGTCCATCGCCAATGACCGTTCCTGCTTCCAGTGCCATCCGCCCTCCCAGAAGACACTTGGCTATCTTGAGGTGGACGTCTCCACCACCTGGCTGACGCGCCGGGTCAGTCAGTCACACACGCTGATCGCGGCCGCGGCGGGGATCACGCTGGTGCTGGTGTGGCTGGCGGTGACGCTTTCGGTGAACGCGGCGGTTCTTGGACCATTGCACCGTCTGGGACGGGCTATGTCGGGCCTGAAGCGGGGCGACAGGCAGATCCGGCTGGAGGCGGACTCCCGGGACGAGATCGGGCGGCTGGTCCGCCACTTCAACGAGATGGCCGAGCAGATCCGCGAAGCCGAGCAGGATCTGGTGCGCACCGAGCGCCAGCTTGCCGAAGCGGAGCGGTTGGCCAGCGTAGGTCTGATGGCAGCGGGGATCGCGCATGAGATCAACAACCCGCTCGCTGCGGTCTCAATGGCCGCCGAGCTGTTGAACACCCCCGGAATCAGCGAGGAACAGCGTTCGAAGCTGGCGAAAATGGTACTGGAGGGGACGGAGCGCATCCAGAACATCGTGGCGGAACTGCTGACTCTGGACCGCAGGCAGGGGCTGGTGCTGAAGCCGGAGGATCCGGCAACCGTGCTGCGGCAGGCACTTCACTCCGTGGATGTGCCCGCGCATATCCGGGTACACTTCCGCGTTCAGGAAAACCTGCCGAAGATTCTGGTGCACCGGGACAAGATCGCCCGCGCTCTGGGTAACATCATCAAGAACGCGGTGCAGGCGATGCCGGAGAAGGGCGAGCTGACGTTCTCCACCGAGACGTCGGACGGCCGGATGAACATCTACATAACGGACACGGGGTGCGGCATCGCTCCGGAGATCCTGGAGCACATCTTCGATCCGTTCTTCTCGACGCGCGAGGTGGGCAAGGGTTTCGGACTGGGATTGGCCTTCGCGCACAGCATGATCGAGCAGCACGGAGGCGAGGTCTTCGCGGCCAGCACTGTGGGAGAGGGCAGCACGTTCACCGTGGTGCTGCCGCTGGC
>JBBFLP010000221.1:2379-5424 GCA_037478975.1 Armatimonadota bacterium | reverse complement strand
CTCCTGTTGAAGAGTCCCGGGGCGACTGTCTCTCCTGTCCGTCTCAACGCCAGGCCCGGACGCGGGCGCTGGTCAAGATCCAGGACGGTTGCCGTTTCCGGTGCGCCTTCTGCATTGTGCCGCAGGCCCGGCCGGTGGAGTCCAGCCGTCCCCTCCGCGAGGTTGTGGAGGAGGTCCGCGCTTATGTCGCGCTCGGCCACCGGGAAGTGGTCCTGACCGGGGTGCGCATCACGGGCTATCGCCCCGAAGATGCGGGCCGCAGCGGCCTGGAGGAGCTGATCCGCCGTCTGGGCGATGTGCCCGGCCTCTCGCGCGTGCGCCTCACCAGCCTTTATCCTTCCGAGGTGCGGGAAGGGCTTCTGCGAGCGATGGCGGAGTCGCCGAATGCCTGCCCCCATCTGCACCTTGCTCTGCAGAGTGGCGATGACGGGATCCTTCGCCGGATGAGACGGGCATACACGTCTGCCCGCTTTCTGGAAGTGGTGGAGCAGGCAAGAGCTATTCTGCCAGGTGTGGCCATCACCACAGACGTCATCGCCGGTTTTCCGGGAGAGACGGAGGAAGCGTTCGAGAACACTGCCGCCGTCATGCGCCGTGCGGCCTTCTCGCGCGCCCATGTTTTCACGTTCTCGCCGCGGCCGGGCACAGCAGCCGCCGCCATGGACGGACAGGTTCCGCGCCATGTGGCCCGTGAGCGCACGCGGCGGCTCATCCAGATCGCCGCGGAGACGGGGCGCGCGTACCGGCAGGGGCTGGTGGGAACCGTCCAGCGGGTCATTGTGGAGCAACAGAGGGCGCCTGGCGTCTTGACCGGACTGACGGATACCTACGTGGAAGTGGAATTCGCTGGGCAGGACGTGCTGCCGGGTCAGGAAGTGAAGGTGTCTGTCACGGGAGTGACGGAGGATGGGCTGACCGGGGTGTTGGCTGTGGCCAGCGCTGCGTAGAGGAAGGGAGGATCGCATGCCGGACTGCATTTTCTGCCGCATCATTGCGGGGGAGATTCCCTCCAAGATCGTCTATGAGGATACTGATGTGGTGGCCTTCGAGGATGTCAACCCGCAGGCCCCCACCCACGTGCTGGTGGTGCCGCGCAGGCACGTGGCGCGCATCAGCGATTTCGGCGACAGCGAGGAAGAGGCGCGCTTGATCGGGCGGATGCATCAGGCGGCCAACACAGTGGCCGCCCGCAGGGGCATCGTGGAGGGGGGATATCGGCTGGTCATCAACTGCAACGAAGGGGCGGGCCAGAGCGTCTGGCACGTGCACCTTCACCTGCTGGGAGGTCGCGCCTTCGGGTGGCCTCCCGGCTGACGATGGCCCTGCCGGCAGAGTACGCTCGCCGTTCTGCAGCCGGGACGCCTGCCAGCCGATAATTACGGTCCGGCGGGGACGTTCCCGCCTGTGCGTTGACAGCGGGGCGGGCCGGGTCTATAATCAAAGGCGGTGAGCCCTCGAATGCGGGCCGGTGGTCCGCGCTTCCGGTGTCTTCCCGCTTGTTCCCGGAGACGTTCACGGACGCTGGCTCAGCGACACTCTACAGACAGGGTAGCAGGAGGAATCTGATTGGCTCAGGTCGTGGTGCGGCCGGGCGAAAGCCTGGATAGCGCTCTCAAGAGGTTCAAGAAGCAGTTGCAGCAGACGGGCATCCTGAAGGAGGCCCGCGCTCACGAGCGGTACGAGAAGCCCAGCGACAGAAGGCGGCGTGCAGAGGCGGCGCGTCGGCGCAAGCTGATGCAGGAAGCCCGCCGGCAGAACAACAACAACTAGGCTTTCGGGCCACTGCGATCTGGCCGCCGCTTTCGCGGGGATCCGGCATCGCCGGGCGGCGGCTCCCTCATGGAAGATTTCCGTCAACTTTTCAGGCTCGCGGACAACGCTGGACGGCGGCTGCGGGCCTGTCGCGTTTCCCCTTCGCTCCCGCGCGGCGGATATCTCGCCGGCGTGAGCGGGCGCACGTCTGTCTTGCCAGTCCGCCGTCCCGGGCGGGACTGATGGGCATAGAGATCACAGGCCCGGACGTTCCGGGCTTGCCACGCGAAACGCTCCGCCGCCGCCTGCAGGATGTGTTGGAGGCGGAAGGCTGTCCCGCCGGCTTCGAGCTCTCCCTGCTTCTGACCGGCGATGCCGAAATGGCGCGACTCCACCAGGTGTGGATGGGGTTGCCCGGTCCCACGGATGTGCTCTCCTTTCCCCAGGACGACCCTCGCGAGGGGCCAGCGCCCGGCGCTTCTCTGGGAGATGTCGCCATCAGTCTCGACACGGCTGCCCGGCAGGCGGCGGAGGCTGGCATCCCGCTGGCGCACGAGGTTCTGCTTCTGGCCGTGCACGGTACCCTGCACCTGCTCGGATATGACGATACCACGGATGAGGCATTTCGCAGGATGCGAGAGCGCGAGATGAGGTACGTTCCTGAGGCGTTCCGGGATGCGGAGGAGATGGCCGGATGAGCGTCGCGCAGCCGGCAGGCAGAGAGAGGCGCGAGCCGCCGCCCCGGAGCTTCCGCAGTGGCATATTCCAGTGGCTGCGCAAGGTGCTGGGCGGAGGCGGCTTCAAGTATGCGGCCGACGGCATCATGCACGTCTACCGCACGCAGAAGCACATGCGCTTCCACTTCTTTATGCTGGTCACGGTGCTGCTTTTCAGCAAGGCCGTGGGCCTGCCGTCGGGCGAGATCCTGGTCCTCTTGCTGACCATCTCACTGGTGCTCATCGCCGAGATGTTCAACACCGCCATCGAGGCGGTGGTGGACCTGGTGACCCAGACGTACCATCCGCTGGCCAAGTTCGCCAAGGACATAGCCGCCGGCGCGGTGCTGATGGCCACTCTGAATGCCCTGGCGGTGGGGCTCATCCTGTTCACGGCCGGCCGGCCGGTGGAGAGCGACGCCTATCAGAGGACCCGCGCCAGCGCTTACAGCGCCGACCTGCAACGCGCCGAGGAGCACGTCCGCAATCCCGAGACGCGAGACAGGCCGTACGTGCTCGCCCCGCCTCATCTTCCTGCGGATCCGGCCGCATCTTTCCTTTACCGGGATCATCAGGC
>JBBFLP010000221.1:0-2279 GCA_037478975.1 Armatimonadota bacterium | reverse complement strand
GTCATCATTTTTCTCTCGTCTCCGGACTATGTGGTCCGGGGGGCTGCCATCTTCCTGGCGCTGCTCATGGCGCAGAGCCGGGTGGATGCAGGAATCCATACCGTCCGGGAGGTAGTTTTCGGCGGACTGCTGGGGACGTTCGTGGCGGGAGTCGTCACGCTCCTGCGATGAATGTCTGCCCCTGGAGGGCGGCTGCTGTGGCAGTTTCGCCGGGTGGGACTCAAAAGTGGACGACTGGCTAAGTAATCTGGCTCTGTTCTTCGGGCTGGTCCTGGCGGGAGCCTTCTTCGGAGCAGTCGGGACTGCCCTGGTGTCGGTGCGCCGCTCCCGTATCCGGGAGCTGGGCGAGCAGAACGGGCGCCTTTCCCGAAGGGCGATGGCCCTGCTGGAGGATCCCTCGCTGGCGGCTGCCGCCGCTCATACTCTGGGACTTCTCCTCTGGCTTCTGGCTGCGGCCACCTGCACGGCCGGCCCCGGCCGCTGGCTGGGGGCGCTTCTGGAGCGCTCGGCCTATGCCCCGGTCAGCGTCAATGCGGAGGCGCTGGGCATCCTGATCGCCGTGACGCTGACGGGTATCCTTTTCATCCTGGTGGCGGAGTCCTTCAGCCGCAGCATCGCCGCCCACCAGTCCGAGCGCATCGCTCTGAAGACCATCGGCGTTTCAGCTCTTGTCTCCTGGCTGATGAAGCCTGCTGTGCGCCTCGTCGCGGCCGTCGCGGGCGCGTTGCTCGCTCCCTTCGGCGCGAAGGTCCGCCTCTCCTGGCCTGCCCTCACGGAAGAGGAGCTTATGGTGCTGGTCGAGGCCGGTGAGGAGGAAGGCGTCATCGAAGAGGACGAGAAGGAGATGATTGACTCCATCTTCGAGTTCACGGACACCGTCGTCCGCCAGGTGATGGTGCCACGGATTGACATGAAGGTGGTTGACGCCGACACCCCCGTCCTTGAAGCGGTCTCCGTCATCATGGAGAGCGGTCATTCCCGCCTTCCCGTCATTGACGGGAATGTGGACACCATCATCGGCATCATACACGCCAAGGATCTGCTGCCCATCCTGGCATCCCCGGAGAAACGTGATGTGAGCCTCCGCGACATTGTCCGTCCGGCGTTCTTCGTGCCGGAGAACAAGAAGGTCAGCGAGCTTTTGGCGGAGTTCCGGTCCAACAACCGGCAGATGGCCATCGTGCGGGACGAATACGGGGGGACTGCCGGGCTGGTCACGGTGGAGGATCTGATCGAGGAGATCGTCGGGGAGATCCGCGACGAGTACGACCACGAGGAGCCGCTCATCACCATTCAGGACGAGGATGCCTGGGTGGTGGATGCCCGTCTGAACATAGACGACCTGAACGAGCAGTTAGACGCCCGTCTGCCCGAAGACGAGTTCGAGACCATCGGCGGGTTCGTGTTCGGGACGCTGGGCAAGGAGCCCGAAGTGGGCGACAGCGTGGAGTTCAATGGGTGGCGGATGACCGTTCAGGAGAAGGAGGGCCGCCGCCTTCGCAAGATCCGCATCGAGCCGCGCAGGGAGGACGATGAGCCTCCCGCAACGGAAGAAGGCGGCAAGGGTGAGCAGAGCGCCTCAGCCGGTCAGTCCGCTTCCGGGTAGCTCCCGAGCACCGAGAGAAAACTGGCTCTCTCCTTCAGCATCTGCACCGCCCGGGTCATTTTCTCTTCTTTCTGGTGCCCCTGCGCGTCCACGTAGAACACGTACTCCCAGGGGAGCAGCTTGGTGGGACGGCTCTCGATGAGCGTCAGGTTGATGTCCAGCTCGAAGAAGACCTCCAGCGCCTTGTAAAGCGACCCCGCCCGGTGGGGCACGGAGAACACGATGCTGGTCTTGTCCCGTCCGCTCGGACCGGGCTCCAGATAACCCACCGCTAGGAAGCGGGTCCGGTTGCCCGGATTGTCCTCGATATGGTCCGCCAGGATGTTCAGACCGTACACCTGCGCCGCCAGCTCTCCCGCAATGGCGCCGCTGGGAGGATCGTTCGCCGCAAGGATGGCCGCCTTGGCCGTGGTGGATGCGTCCACGATCTCCACGTCCTTCAGGTGCGTGGTCAGCCATTGACGGCACTGCGCCGTGGCCACCGGGATGGAATAGATCTTCTTCACCTGCGAGAGATCTTCGGCCTTGGAAAGCAGGCAGTGGCAGATGGGCAGGTAGACCTCGGCGCAGATCTTCAGGTCCGACTTCAGGAACATGTCCAGACTGTGCGTCACGATCCCCTCGATGGAGTTCTCGATCGGCACAACGCCGAAATCCGCGTGGCCCTTCTGCA
>JBBFLP010000220.1:1892-5442 GCA_037478975.1 Armatimonadota bacterium | reverse complement strand
TCGAGGCCGAAGTGCATTCGCCGGATGGCCTGCTCTGGTCTTCGGGCCAGGTGGAGTCCCGCAGCTACACCGTGCAGCTTCCTTCCCTTCCGCCGGCGGCGGCCCTCCGGGCCCGGGCAAGAGTCCGCTCCGGCGGGCGATGGGGTAACTGGTCCGGCTGGTCGGAGTTCGTCACGCCGCAGACTCCCCTGGTCCGCATCATCCGTCCCGCTCACGCCGGACGGGTGACGGGACCAGATGTGGAGCTGGTCTGGGAGACGGAACACGCGGGGATTCTGGATGAGGCGGTCATCACCCTCGACGGTTCGAAGCTCCGGGTCGCCGGCAGGTGCGATCCGGGCCGGCAGTCCGTGAGGATACGCCTCCGCGAAGGGCTGCACACTGTCACTGTGAAAGCCGCAGCGGAGGGCCGGACCGCGGAATCGTCAGCGGAATTCTATGTATGGACAGGTCCGCAGGCGCAGGGTGAGCTGGTGGTCCTGGATCTGCGGGAAGCGGCACGGTGGGATGTGGCCGGCGACCCCACTCAGGCTACCCGGATGTACGAGCTGTTCCACGCCGCCGCCTGTCTCCAGGGGATCGTCAACCGCAAGGGGCCGCGCCTGATGCTGCGTGTCTTCGAAGCGGACGATTTCTGGCTGGATTATTTGCGGCGGCCGGGCAACTGGCTGGAGAAGGTCTCGCTGGTAAAATACGGAGGGGACGGGACGCCGGAAGACGCGCTTCTGCAGGTGGCCGCCCGATTCGCGGAGGAGGTGAAGGGGTTGGTGGTCTGGAACCCGGCTGTCCCGGCCACATCCAACGTGGCCACCACCGCCGCCGGGGTGGAGGATCTCTTGCCCGTGCGGGGAGGCGAGCCGGAAGGCCCTCTGGGAACGCGGCTGCGGAAGCTTTTTCCCGTGAAACTGGATCTCACGGGGCTCTTTCCGCTGCAGGAGGGCGGGTCCGGCAGCGCCAAATGCGATGCCTATCTCTGGGCAAAGGAGCGCTATCTGGACTCGGGACGGGCGGATCCGTGCAGGCTGGGCTACTGGCTGGACGCTTTCTGGCTGCAACGTTCCAGCACAATGCCCTGGTGGGAGCACTGTCTGACGAATCACGACTGGATCGTGGCGGGACGCGGGTTTCTGTTCGACCTGTCCAACTGGGGCGATGAAGCTCCGCAGGATGACCCGCATCAGCCGGTGGGCGCCGACCTGGAGACGTTCCGGAAGCTGATGCGAACAGCGTGGGAACGCAGCGGCGGCCGCATGATGCACGTGGCCGGCTTCACACCGTGGGCGTTCAAATATACGGACCACGCCATCCCCCCGGGCCGCCACGAACCGGTGGCTTCGGAATGGGAGCTGGTGCGGGTGCTCTCCGCCTACAACGGCTATCTGGACGCCGACGCCCACAGCCTTTCGGCTATGGCCAACGCATCTCTCTGGAGCCAGATGCCTTTGCCGGACCGCTATGTGCAGAACCCGCCTCCTACACCCCGCCGCCTGATGGAGCAGGGTTATATGGCTGCAGACGGGAGCCTGGCGCCTCTTGGTTTCACCCTGTTCTATATTGGGGACTTCGATTCTGCCGCGTGGCTCACCCGCAAGATCCCCGAACTGTGGGCGGATCCTGAACGGGGCAGTGTGCCGATGGGCTGGGCGTTCAACCCGAACCTGAGCGCCCGCAACCCGGCCGCGCTTCATTACGCCTGGACCCTGGCCTCGGAAGCGGACTTCTTCACGGCGGGAGACAGCGGCGCGGGCTACGTAAATCCTACGGTCCTCCTGGAGCCGCGGCCGGTATCAGGACTGCCATCGGCGCGCGCGGCGTGGGTGAACCATTGCCGCGAGCTTTACCGCCGCTATAACCTGCGGATCACGGGATTCCTGATCAACGGGCACGCAGGGAAACTTACGCCGGAGTCCGAGGAGATGACGGCAGAGTTCAGCCCTGACGGGATGGCCACCCAGAGGGCCTGGATGGACGGGGAGGGGCACCTTCGCGGAAACACCCCCGTGGCGTGGCAGATGCACGATCTTTGCCCGGACAACGAGGCCAATATCGCCTGCATGGAGCGTTTCCGCCGGGAGGGGCTTCAGTTCCTGAGTTTCCGGCTCATCCTGCTGGGCCCCTCGTTCGTGCGCTCTCTGATGGATGCGGCGCAGGCTTCCAGCCCGCACGCGCCGCATGCGTTCCTGGATCCCTGGACGTTCTATTATCTTCTTCGGCATCACCTGGGCGGCAGGAACGAACGCCGGTGCACGTTCACTTTCGACGACGCTTCCGCAGGATTCGAGGCCGGCCGGCAGCGGGAGGTCGTGGTGGGCATCCGCAACGACGGATGGGACACGTGGAGAGCGGGGGAAGTTCATCTTCTCTACGGTCTGGCAGACCGTGTGGACTGGACACGCGCTGAGCGGGTGGAGCTTGCGCACGACGTGCATCCGGGTGAGGGAACCGTGGTGCGCGTCCGCATCATGGCTCCGCCGCGGCCGGGCCGGTATGTTTTTCATCTTTCCATGGCGGACGAAGGGGGACCATTCGTGGGTGCGGGGTGTCCCTGGTGGGAGTCGGAAGTGGAGGTCCGGCCGGGCGGAACAAAATCTTTATAAAAAAAGCGTGTTAATACGGAACCTTTTTTGCCGGGCCATCGTCAAAGCAAGTGAAAGCTTCCCACCCTCCTTTCTCTCTCGACCCCGGGCGGGCCACCGCCCGGGGATTTTCTTTAGCGTCTTCCGCTCAAAGGCACCGGTGCCTGTCCCAGCTGGCTTCCTCTGCTCGACGGCATAAGGGGCGACGGGAAAAAAGATGAAAAAAACGTTTTCCGGGCGGAACCTTTCCGCAATGGTTTACGTCATAGGAGGTAGAAAGCTTCCCACCCTCCTTTCTCTTCCAGCCCCCGGCTCAGCAGAGCCGGGGGTTGGTTGTTTTGCGGCCCATCGTGCTCAGGGCGGCGGGTGACGCGGTCGTGCCCGGCGCAGTGGCCTGCCGTTTTTAGGCTGAAGTTGCGGCGGGCGGGTCAGGATGCGGAGATTAGAGAGGCCTCTCCTGGCTTCGCCGGAGCAAAGAATTGTTGAAGATTTTGTTTCGCCGGCGGAACCTTTCGACCCGTGGATCCGTCATAAAAAGCAGAAAGCTTCCCACCCTCCTTTCTCTTCCGACCCCCGGCCCTTGGAGGCCGGGGGTCGGTTGTTGTATGGCATCTCAGACACCGGCCGGGGGCGGAGCTGTCGCATGGCGCTGCACAACCGGCAACCGTCCGCGCTTCGGATTAGAAATAGTGTGAAAAAAGTTTACAGAGCGGGAACAAAACAGATGAGGCCGACGTCATAAGAAACGAAAGCTTCCCACCCTCCTTTCTCGTAACTGCCCGGCCGGGCCACCGGCCGGGCTTTTTCCTGTACCACGCGAATCAGAGGGCGAGGATCCGGGCTAGACGGCCTCGTCGCCGGGAAACTACAGGTGCCAGGAGGGCTCCGGCCCCGAAGCCTTAGCGCCTTTGAGCCGCATCCGCCCCGGCCAGCTGCTCGATCTGATCCAGCCGTTTCCTCTGCCTCTCGCACTC
>JBBFLP010000220.1:0-1792 GCA_037478975.1 Armatimonadota bacterium | reverse complement strand
TGGATGGCTGGCATCAGATTGTCGGTGGGATCGCCCAGATGCGCGGCCGCGAAACGCGCAGCCGGCACCAGCTCGCGCGAGACACCCGGGGGCGCAAGGTCAAGCATGGCCTCAAGAACTGAAGACGGAGTGGCTTTCGGGATGAGTGCGGCGGAGACCCCTGCCGCGAACGTCTGACCGGCATCCAGCGACGCGCCAAGAAGGATGGTGCCGGCGATCGCCCGCGTCGCCAGGAAGGCCGTCTCGGGATCGCCCGCGTTGGCAATGCCGACGGGCACGGCCACATACAGCGCCTCGGGCCCGGCCAGTTCCGGGACGGCGGACCGTGTGGGCTCTATTCCGGCGCGGATGCGCGCGACGGCGGCCTGCGCGGGCAGGCTGGAGAGGGTCTCCATCCCCAGAAGCTCGTCCACCAGCAGGCCGGTTCGCGGCCGGATGCCGGATGCTCCCGCCCGCAGCGAAAGGCGCATCACCAGCTGCGCCAGCTCGCCGATTCGTCCAGACGGCTGTTGCGCCACGGGCTGGGCATCCAGCGGCCAGGGAGCCAGCTCCAGAGCGCCTCCGAAGCGCTCCTGCACTCCCCGCCAGTCCAGCCCCCTGCGCGGCTGACCCAGCGCGTCGCCGATCGCCACCCCCAGCAGACAGCCATAGATCCGGTCAAACAGCTCTGTGTCCAGTTCCGTGCCCTCTCTAGCCGCTCCTCAAGATTCCGCCGCGTGCTTCCTGGCAGGCTGCGCGGCGGCCTGTGGTGTTTCCTGCCAGCGCCAGAGGTGTTCTGTGTCGTTGGCGGTCTCCAGCATCCAGCCACGACGGGCGTCGAACAGAAGAAGATTCACTGCCCCCGGATCCAGCCTCACGGCGTTCTCACGCCCCACGGGCAATCCCAGGATCTCACAGACCGCCCTCTGGCAATCCTCCGGCTCCATCACCACGCATACGGCGCGTTCATCACCTTCGCCGGAGCACAGCGCTTGCAGCGGCTCCAGCAAACTTTGGGAGGCTGTGGCTTCTTTCCTACCGGAAGCATCGGCAGTGAGGGCCTTCTCCTGCAGTCCGTGATGGCTCGCGATGGTACGGGCGAGATCTGCCGCCGGCCCTGCGGGACGATGCAGCACCTCCGCGAACTCTTGCCCCGCCAGCCGCTGCAAAAGGGCATTCGCCGCTGCGTCACTCCCGGTGTGCCAGGCGATGAGCCATACGCGCAACATCAGCTTGCCTACCAGATCCAGCCCTTGCCGGGAGCCACCCGCGCGTCCACTCCCCATGTCCGCCCCGCCCGGCTGACGAAGAAAAGCAGAAAGAGCAGCAGGGAGTGCGCTCCCGGAGCCAGAGCGGCTGGAGGGGCATACGGCAGAGGAGCCGTCAGATGCCAGGTGGCAAGCATCATCAACGCGGCCCAGATCATGGCCGCCAGCGAAGCGAGCCCGGTCAGGAAGCCCAGCGTCAGCGCCACTCCCATCAGCAACTCCGCCACCGCCAGCATCACCGCGAACACCTGCTGATGGGGAAGCACCACATCCAGCAGAAGAGTTCTCAGCCACGGGAACGGATTGCCGCTGGCGCAAGCGCTTACGCTGGACGGGAACCCCTGTAAGAATCCCACGCTGAACTTGGGAAGCGCACCGTAGAGCAACACCAGCCCCGCCGCTATCCTCGCAAGGGCGATCCAGCGCCTGGTCCTGATATCCGACATCGGCCACTCTCCGGCTGCGGCCGCCTCCGGTCCTCCGGTCTGTGCCGCAGCCGCACAGGACTATAGTCACGGCCGGGCGGCGCGTCAAATCCCCGGTGG
>JBBFLP010000219.1:2413-5456 GCA_037478975.1 Armatimonadota bacterium | reverse complement strand
ATTCCATCATCCCGCTCATCATCGGCACCCTGAAGGTGACCATCATCGCCATTCTTTTCGCCACCCCGCTTGCCATCGGAGGAGCCATCTACACGGCGGAGTTCGCGCCCCGCAAGGCTCGTGAGGTGGTCAAGCCGGTCATCGAGATCCTGGCCGGGTTCCCGTCCGTGGTACTCGGGTTTATTGCCCTGATGGTGCTGGCCACCTTCCTGCAGAAGATCACGGGGGTCCAGTCCCGCCTCAACGCATTCGTGGGAGGCATCGCTGTGGGTCTGGCCATCACGCCGGTGATCTTCACGGTGGTTGAGGATGCCCTGACGGCTATCCCGAAGGATTTCCGTGAAGCGAGCCTGGCGCTGGGGGCCACGAAGGCTCAGATGGCGCTGAGCGTGGTGGTTCCGGCGGCTGCGCCCGGGATTGCGGCGGCTATCATCCTGGGAACCGGGCGCGCCATAGGCGAGACGATGATCGTCCTGATGGCCACGGGGAACGCCGCCATCGTGTCGTGGAGCCCCTTCGACAGCACGCGGACGATGGCCGCCACCATCGGACAAGAGATGGCTGAAGTAGTCTTCGGGGATGCCCACTACACGGTGCTGTTCTTTATCGGAGTGGTGCTGTTCGCCATCACGTTCGTTTTGAATCTCTGCTCGCATACGCTGGTGCGGCGCATCAGCCGCAAGCTGGGGAGCCTGAAATGAGCGCACCCGAAAGGACACTTCCTCACGGTCGCGGACAGCAGGTAGCTGCCGGTTCCATCGCCATTCTGACAGGGCTGTGCGCCTTCCTCATCGTTGCCATCGTGGTCATCCTGATGGGCATCATCATCTGGAATGGCGGCCCGCACGTCACCTGGGAGTTTCTGACGAAGGCGCCGGAGGCGGGGATGACCGAAGGCGGCATCTTCCCGGCCATCTACGGGACGGTGCTGCTGGTCATCGTCATGGCGATCGCCGTCGTGCCGGTGGGAGCCATGACCGCCGTCTACATGCACGAGTATGCGCGGGGCAGGATGGTGGATATCATCCGCTCGGCCGTTCATAACCTGGCGGGCGTCCCTTCCATCGTGTTCGGCCTTTTCGGGCTCGGGTTCTTCATCCAGTTTGTAGGCCGCGGCATAGACCGGTCGCTGTACGGCGGCCAGCTGGTCTGGGGTCAGCCGTGTCTGCTATGGGCGGCTCTGACGCTGGCCCTGCTGACGCTGCCAGTGGTGGTCGTCGCGACAGAAGAGGCACTGCGCGCGGTCCCGGATTCCTATCGAGAAGGGAGCCTGGCGCTCGGCTCCACCAAGTGGCAGACCACCTGGAAGGTGGTGATCCCGCAGGCGCTGCCGGGCATCCTGACCGGCGGGATCCTTTCGGTGTCGCGCGGCGCGGGAGAGGTGGCGCCGATCCTGTTCACAGGAGCAGCCTACTTCCTGCCGGAATTGCCCAAGGCCCTGAACAGCCAGTTCATGGAGCTGGGATACCACATCTTCGTGATGAGCACCCAGTCCGTGAACGTGGACGAGACCATGCCCATACAGTACGCCACCACCCTGGTGTTGCTGCTGTTGACCTTTGCGTTGAACTTCGCCGCCATCCTGCTTCGCAGCCGCACCCGGGCAAAGATGGAGCAGAGCTGAGCCCTGCGGGCGCCCGGAGCAGCAGTCTGGTTTGCGAAAGGCTGAAATGTCTGATTCAATGAAGACAATGACAGAGAATGAACAGGCCGGTCCCCTGACGGACGGACCGGCCCGCCCGGAGACGCTGCTGAACATCGAACGTGTGACAGTCCCGGAAGACGGACGGCCGCTGGACCGTCCCGTCAAGCTTGCTTCCAGCCACCTGTCGCTGTGGTATGGCCCGAAGCAGGCGCTCTCGGATGTCAGCATCGAGATCCGTAACTACGAGATCACGGCGCTTATCGGTCCGAGTGGGTGCGGGAAGTCCACGTTCCTGCGCGCGTTCAACCGGATGAACGACCTGATCCCGAACGTCCGCACCACTGGACAGGTACTGCTGGACGGTGAGGATGTCTACGGCCGCCGGGTGGATGTGGTGGAACTGCGCCGGCGGGTGGGCATGGTCTTCCAGAAGCCCAACCCCTTCCCCAAGAGCGTTTTCGAGAACGTGGCCTATGCTCCGCGCCTGAGCGGGGTGAAGAATATGGCCCGGTTGACCGAAATCGTAGAAAAGGCGCTGGAACGGGCCGCGCTGTTCGAGGAAGTCAAGGACGTCCTGCACAAGAGCGCCCTGGCGCTCTCCGGTGGCCAGCAGCAGAGGTTGTGCATCGCCAGGGCGCTGGCGGCCGAACCCGAAGTGCTGCTGATGGACGAGCCCTGCTCTGCGCTGGATCCGATCTCGACGCTGCGGATCGAGGAGCTGATGCGGGAGCTGGCGAAGTCCATCTGCATCGTCATCGTGACGCACAACATGCAGCAGGCTGCCCGGGTTTCCGACAAGACGGGATTCTTCCTGCTGGGCGAACTGATCGAATTCGGTTCAACGGACGACATCTTCACCCGCCCGGCGGACTCACGGACGGAAGACTACATCACCGGGCGATTCGGGTAGAATACGGGTATCACGCAGGACATTCGACTGTCCCCGCAGTATCCGGCATCCCCGTTGCCGGCGGCCGCGCCCGGGGCCGAGCGCGGCGCCGCCTGAAAGGTTCCCAGACCAATGACGGTTCTCAGGCACACATTTGAAGAGCAGCTCACAGAGCTCCAGCAGGACATCCTGCGGATGTCCAGTGTGGTGGAGGACATGATCCGTCTCAGCATGCACAGCCTGGCCCACCGCGATGTGGACGAAGCCAGGCGTGCGCAGGAGATGGACGACATAGTTGATGAGCTGAACCTCAAGATCGAGAACAACTGCCTGCACCTGCTCGCCTTGCAGCAGCCGATGGCGCGCGATCTGCGGGTCATAGCCGCGGCGCTCAAGATCATCACCGATGTGGAGCGGATGGGCGATTACACTGTGGATATCGCCAAGATGAGCATCCGTCTGGTGAATGCGCCGGCCAGCCCGTCGTATGCCAAACTGCAGCGGATGTC
>JBBFLP010000219.1:0-2313 GCA_037478975.1 Armatimonadota bacterium | reverse complement strand
GGCGTGCAAGAGGCCCCCTGATGCCAATCCTTCAGGGGGCCGTTATTGATGCAGCAAGCCGCGCTCATTCCTCTTCCACGGTCTGTGCAGTGGACCGGTGACGTCGCCGACTTCAGCCGCCTCGGGCCACGCTTCCGGATTGTGGCTCCGGAGATGGCGGGACCGTCCTTCGAGCTTGCCTACGAGGCGCTCGCCCGCGCCGTGAACGAGCTGACCGGCTGGACCGCCGAGGAGTTCCCGGTACTGGAGATTGTGGATGACCCGGAGATCACGGCGGCTGGCTCTCCGCTGGAAGGCGCGTTCGGGCTGCTGCTGACGGACATCGGCGAGGAGTTCGGAGAGGAGGGATATCGTCTCACCGTCGGGCCGGGAGCCCTGGTGCAGGCGAACGCTCCGGCAGGGCTCTTCTACGGGGTGCAGACGCTGCGGCAGATGCTCCGGTTCGAGGACGGCAGGTTGAGCGCTCCGTGCTGCGTCATTGAGGACTGGCCAGCGTTTCCCTGGCGGGGGATCATGCTGGATCAGGGACGCAATTATCAGAGCCCGGAATTCCTCCGGCGGCAGATAGACATCGCCGCCCGCTACAAACTGAACGTTTTTCACCTGCACCTGACCGAGTATCCGGGCTGGCGTTTCGAGACCCGCGCGTTTCCCCACCTGAAGACGGAGCCTTACTACACTCAGGACGAGCTTCGCGAGCTGGTGGAGTATGCCTCAGCCCGGTTCGTGAACGTGATGCCGGAGATAGAGATGCCCGGGCACTGCACGGCATTCCTGGAACTGATGCCGCATCTGAAGTGCACCAACGACACGATGTGCATGGGCTGCGAAGAGCTTTATTCCACCCTGAAGACCATTCTGGAGGAAGTGGCGGACGTGTTTCCGTCACCCTACATCCACATCGGCACCGATGAGTGCGAGGGGGGAGCGGACTGCCCCCGCTGCCAGGCCAGGTGGGAGGAGATCTCAAGTCAGCCGGATCATCCGCCCACGCTGATGGCCTATTTCATCTCCCGCATGAACGATGTGGTAAAAGGACTGGGGCGCACGACGGTCACCTGGAACGATCAACTGGACCTGGGGATCCCGAAGGATGTAGTGATCCATTCCTGGAAGATGGGCAGCCACGCGCCTTCGATCGCGGCGATGGGCTACCGCGTCATCAATTCTCACTCTCGTGACGTTTACTTCGACCACGGTTTGGCGCCGGAGTATGTGCGGCGGATCTACGAGTGGAGCCCCAACGAGGACGTCCCCATGCCTGTACCCGGCCTGCTGGGCGGACAGGGTGAGGCATGGCATGACCCGCCTGTGGAGGACGAATGGCAGATCATCGAGGACCTGGGGTTCTATCCGCGGCTATTGGCCCTGGCGGAGCGGGTCTGGCAGGGACCGGACGGGCGGGCCGTGCCGTTCGAGGAGTTCGAAGGGCGGTTGCTGGACCACCGGGACCGCTACTTCTCCCGGCTTCCCTTCCCGTATCCGGAGCAGATGGAGAACTGGAAGGATCGCTACAAGGGTTGGACGCATCCGCGCGGCATCTGGACGCCGCCGGAGCAGTCCTGACAGGAGTGACACCCCCGGAATCGCCATGATGTCAACGGTTACGCATATGCACTTCTCCTTCAACCATTGCCCGGCAGGACTGACCGTCCTGGCCGTGGCTGCAGTCTGTCTGGGAGCGGCTTTTCCCTGCTCATGTAACGCCGGCGAGCGGTGGTTCCGGGGCAACCTGCACGGGCATACCACCAACTCCGACGGCAAGCTGCCTCCTGAGGAGGCGGCCCTGTGGTACCGGGAGCACGGATACCACTTCTGTGTCATCACGGATCACCGCCGTCTGACGCCGGTGGAGCCTCTGGCGCACGTCCAGACGCCGGAATTCATTGTTCTGCCGGGCATTGAACTGGACTCGAAGCCCGGTGGGAAGAACGTCCATACGTGCGGCATCAACATCCGAAGCGAGATCGGGCCGCAGGGAGGCGAGACGGTCCCGGATGCGCTGCAGCGGCAGGTGGATGCCATCCACGCGGCCGGCGGAGTGGCGATGATCAACCATCCCAACTGGACGCGGGCGTTCAACGCGGAGGAGGTGCTTCCGGTCCGGGGAGCGGCGCTGCTGGAGATCTACAACATGAGCAACGGGTGCGAAAACGAGGGCGATCCTGCAAGCGGCGTGCGATCCACTGAGCAGATGTGGGACTGGTTGCTGACCCGGGGAATGCGCATCTGGGGGACCGCGACCGATGATGTGCACACCTACGTGCCGGGACACCCGGACGGCCCGGGCAAGGGATGGGTGATGGTCCGGGC
>JBBFLP010000218.1:2916-5459 GCA_037478975.1 Armatimonadota bacterium | reverse complement strand
GCTACTGGTCCGCAGAGGCTCCCCAGCCGTCCGACCGCGAGTTTGATCCCTACGCGCTGGTCTTCAGAAGCAGGCACTGGTATCTTCTGGGGTACTGCCACGCCCGCAAACAGGTTCTGCAGCTCAGGCTGGACCGTGTGCTTTCCGCCACACCGTCCGGGCGCAATTTCACCCGCCCGAAAGACTTTTCCGTCGAGCACTTCTACAAGAACAGCTGGGAGGTTATGACGGGGGATCCGGTCCGGGTGGAGATCCTGTTCGATGCATCCGTCGCGCGGCGCATCAAAGAGACCCAGAGACACCCCACCCAGAAGGTGGTGGACCGCAAGGACGGCAGCGTCATCTTCAGCGTCGAAGTGGCAGGTCTGGAGGAGATCGGAAGGTGGGTGCTCACGTTCGCGGGAAACGCAAAGGTGCTGCAGCCTCCCGAGTTCGTGGAATGGATGACGGCAAAGGCCCGGGAGCTGGCCAGCATCTACCTGCCCGCGCCGGGAGCTGCTGCCCCCGCCCCGGCCGGAGCGTCAGGAGCCGGCCAGCCGTAGGCCGGCGGACCCGGCAAGAAGAGGCTTTGACTCTCTGGCGCTACCTCTGGAAGATCTTCTCCAGGCTCTCCCGGTCAAGCCGCACCATGATGGGACGGCCGTGGGGACAGACGTAGGGATTGTCGCACCGCAGAAGCTGCTCGATCAGCGAGCGCATCTCCGGCTCGGACATCCGGTCTCCAGCCTTCACGGCTGCCTTGCAGGCCGCGCTCGTGACTACGGCCTCCCGCGGAGCCAGCATCTTCCGGTCCAGCGTCAGCTCCACCACCTCGCTCAGCATATCCCGCACCGTCTGCTCCACATCCGAGAGCTTTAGTCCGGCGGGCACGCCGCGCAGCAGCACGGCCTCCGGCCCGAACTGCTCCAGCACGAAACCCAGGTCCGCGAACTCCTTCAGACGCTCCATCACGATGCCCGCTTCCCTGCGAGACAACTCCAGCGTCACCGGAACAGCCAGCATCTGCACGGGATTTGAGGACGAGCGCGAACGGAAGCGCTCGTAGAGCACCCGTTCGTGCGCGACATGCTGATCTATGATGGCCAGCCCCTGCGGCGTCTCCACCACAATGTAAGTCCCGGCCACCTGTCCCAGGATGCGGAGGCGGGAAGGATCCAGCCGCTGGTCCGCGATGTGGGACGACTCCGGCTGCAACGAAGTCACAGCCTCCGGGCCAGAGGTCTCCCGGTTGTGCTCCGGCGGAGCGTAGAGCCGGTGCGCATCCGGGGGCGGAGCGGGATCGCGCTGCAACCATCCGCCGCCCACCGCCTGAGGCGCGGGCTCGAAGGAGAACCCCGGCCCCTGTGGCACAAGGGCGGGACCGGCGGGCGACGGGGCCACCCTGGGCACCAGCCCCTTCCCCACAAGCGCCTCGCGCAGAGTGTGGAACACCAGCGAATGCGCCTCCCGCTCCCGCACGAACTTCACCTCCGCTTTACGTGGATGAACATTGACGTCCACCAGATCCGGCGGGACATCCAGCAGGACCACCACGATCGGGAAGCGTCCGTGGGGCAGCAGCCCGGCATACGCCTCGTCCACGGCGTGCGAGAGGAGGCGGCTTGAGATGGGCCGTCCATTGACGAAGAGATACTGCTGAGAACGGTTGGGACGGGTCCGCGTGGGCGGCGCAAGGAACGCACGAAGAGAAAGAACGGACTCCGCCTCCGCCGGGATCAGTTCCCGCGCCAACTGCCGCCCGAACACACTCACCAGGGCAGTGACGATATCCCCGCCCGGGTGACTGAAGCTCTCCTGCTCGCCGTGGCGCACCAGGAACGACACATCGGGCCGGGCAAGCGCGAGCCGCTGGACGAAATCCAGGCTCCGGGCGAGTTCCGTCTGAGCGCTCTTCAGGAACTTGCGGCGCGCGGGAACGCTTTCGAACAGGCGGGACACCCGCACTGTCGTGCCGGGAGGCGCCCCGGCCGGCTCATGCTTCACCGTGACCCCGGCACGGATGAGAACACGCGTGCCTTCTTCAGAATGGCGAGGACGCGTGATCAGCTCGAACTCTGAGACGGAGGCGATGCTGGGCAGGGCTTCCCCGCGGAACCCGTATGTGGTGATGCGGAACAGGTCCTCGGCGCAGGAGATCTTAGAGGTGGCGTGCCGCTCCACGGCCAGGAGCGCCTCGTCGGCGGTCATCCCATCTCCGTCATCGGAGACCTCCACCAGGTCGCGCCCTCCATCCTCCAGCAGCACGCTGACGCGCCGTGCTCCGGCGTCCAGCGAGTTCTCCACCAGCTCCTTCACTACCGACGCCGGGCGCTCGATCACCTCGCCGGCGGCGATCCTGCTGGCGATCTCCGGAGGAAGCACGACAATCGAGGGACGCGGGGCTACTCGCGTCCCTGGCTTATGAGAGGATGGGTCTGGCATGTGACTGAGAGTTATCCTGTTCCGGGCAGTCAAGTGCCATCTGCCCGGCCCACCGGCGGGAGATTCTGGGCGTGCTCACGGTCGCTCATACACCACACGGCCTTCCCGAAGCGCGCGGGCGA
>JBBFLP010000218.1:0-2816 GCA_037478975.1 Armatimonadota bacterium | reverse complement strand
GGGCGTGCTCACGGTCGCTCATACACCACACGGCCTTCCCGAAGCGCGCGGGCGATGACGTGGTTGCGCGAGCCGCTCCACCGGTCCACTTCATCCCTGCTGTAGAGAAGAATATCAGCAGGCACGCGGAAACGGCGGATCGCCCTTCTCAGTCTCAGCTCTTCGTCCAGACGCTCCTTCGCTGAGGAGAACCCGTTTTGAGTCACGACGAGAAGATCCAGGTCCGAACCGGCGGATGCCTCACCCCTCGCCACCGATCCGAAGGCATAAACACGCGCGGGATTTCCTTCCCGTACGATCTCCGCCGCTATTCCTGCAAGGACACTCTCCGAGATCAACCTGCCCCTCCGGGCTTTCCCACCGAGGCCATTGTATCAGAAGCTGTCACTCTTTCTCCGCCTCTTTCTGAAGCTGCCAGAGGGCGGTGAGCGCCTCCACCGGCGTCATAGTGGAGATGTCCATCTTTTTCAGCTTCGCCACCACGGGCGACGGGGCCGCTTCGAAAAGGGTCAGCTGCCTCACCTGGGCCGGCGCCGGAGCCCGGCGGGGCGAGACCCCCGCGCCACCCTCGTCCTCTTCCAGATCCCTCAAAACCTCCTGAGCGCGGGCCACAACCTCCTCCGGCAGCCCGGCCAGCCGGGCCACCTGAATGCCATAGCTACGGTCCGTCCCTCCCGGCATGATGCGGTGCAGCCAGATGATCCGGTCCGCCTCTTCCCGCACCGCCACCCGGTAGTTCCGGACGCCCGGCAGCTGAGACGCCAGCTGGTTCAGATGGTGGTAGTGCGTGGCGAACAGCGTCTTGATACGCGCCTTCGCCAGAAACTCCGCCACAGCCCAGGCGATGGAGAGCCCGTCGTAGGTGCTGGTCCCCCTGCCGATCTCGTCCAGCAGCACCAGACTGCGGGAGGTGGCGTTGTTCAGGATGTTGGCGGTCTCCGTCATCTCCACCATAAAAGTGCTTCGCGCGCTGGCCAGCTCATCGCGCGCCCCGATGCGCGTGAAGATGCGGTCCACCACCCCAATCTTTGCGCGGTCCGCAGGAACGAAGCTGCCGGCCTGGGCCAGCAGGACGATCAGCGCCGTCTGCCGCAGATACGTGCTCTTGCCCGCCATATTCGGGCCGGTGATGATGAGCAGACAGTCATCCCGCGTGTCCACCTTCACATCGTTCGGGACGAACGCTCCCATCCCCAGGCTCTTCTCCACCACAGGATGGCGCCCGGCCTGCACCAGGATCTCGTCGGAGTCGTCCACCTCCGGACAGACCCAGCGGTTCGCGTGAGCGGTCTCCGCCAGACTCGCCAGCGCGTCGAGCTCCGCCACGGCGCGGGCCACCCCGAGAAGCTCCTGAGCCCGCGCAGCGACAGCGCCCCGGACCTGCGCGAAAAGCTCCTGCTCCAGCGCAACGGCGCGCTCCTGGGCCCCAAGCACGGTGGCCTCGTGCTCCTTCAGCTCTGGGGTGATGTATCGCTCTGCGTTCGTGGTGGTCTGCTTACGGATGTAATGATCCGGCACCAGCGCTGTGTTGGCTTTCGAGACCTCGATGTAGTACCCGAACACCGAGTTGTAGCCCACCTTCAGGCTCTTGATGCCGGTGCGCTCCCGCTCCTCGGATTCGATGCGGGCGATCCACTCGCGCCCGCCGTGCGCCACATCCCTCAGGGTGTCCAGTTGGGAGGAATATCCGGCCCGGATGACACCTCCGTCCCGCACGTGAAGGGGAGCGGACTCATCAATGGCGGCCAGGATCTCCTCCGCAACTCCCTCCGGCGGCAGGCAACGCTCCGCCAATTCCCGGATCAGGGGTGATTCGGCCCGCGATGCCACCCCGGCCAGACCGGCCGTCTTCTCCAGCGACCGCGCAAGCGCCAGCAGATCGCGCGGCCCGGCGACGCCAGAGGAGGCCCGCGCGACGATCCGCTCCACATCCTGCACCCCGGCCAGCAGATCCCGCACGTCACCCCTCAGCAGGACGTCCTCCACCAGCGCCTTCACGCCGCCCTGACGCTCGCGGATGGCGTCCAGATCCAGAAGCGGCTGCTCCAGCCACCTCCGCAGCATCCGCGCGCCCATCGGAGTTCGCGTGCAGTCCACCACCCGCAGCAGCGTGGCCTGCTGATCCTCACTCTGTGAGACGGTCAGCTCCAGGTTGCGGCGCGTCGCAGCGTCCAGCTGCATATACCGTTCGGCGGAGTAGGTGGAGAGCGAACGCAGATGCGCCAGGGCTCCCGGGTTGGACGCCCGGAGGTAAGTCAGAATGAGCGCCGCGGCCTCCTGGGCCTGCTCCAGACCCTCGCATCCGAACCCGAGCAGGCTGGCCACCCCGAAATGCTCCAGCAGGGTCTGACGCGGACCTGTAGCGAACGCGCCGTTCCGCGAGACAGGGGTGACCAGCCGGCAACCCGCGGCCCGGAGCGGCTCGGCGAGATCTTCGTCGCGCTCGGAGATGACACACTCCGCGGGCCTCAGGCGCTCGATCTCCGCCAGAGCTTCCCCCAGATGCTTCTCTCCCGCGAACTGCGTGACCAGGAACTCGCCGGTGGAGACGTCCGCCACGGCCACGCCCGTGGATGAGGCGCCCGGGGCAAGGGCCGCCAGAAAGTTGTTGGCCGAAGCCGGAAGGAAGCTGTCCTCAAGGACAGTGCCCGCCGACACCACCCGTGTGACCTCACGGCGGACCAGACCCTTCGCCTTCTTCGGATCCTCCACCTGGTCACAGACCGCCACCCGCATGCCCGCCGCCAGAAGCCGGGCCATGTAGCGTTCCAGCGCGTGATAGGGAACGCCGCACATCGGACGGCCGTCGCGCCGGG
>JBBFLP010000217.1:0-5467 GCA_037478975.1 Armatimonadota bacterium | reverse complement strand
GCGGGCGAGTCGAAACCACAGCCCCTAGCGCGTGGTCTCGATACGCGCGGCTTGCGCCGCGCTACTCGACCACCGTATTGGGAAGCACAGGCCCGCGAGACCCAGCTAATTGAGGAGTCGCTGTCTCAGGCCGAAAGCAAGACTCCATCGAACAGATGTGAACAAGAAAGGGCCGCCCCGCCGGGGCGGCCCCTGTTGCACAGTGGCCAACTGGAGAAACGGATCAGGAGTGCTCCAGCACCAGAGTCTTTGTCAGGCGGTCGCAGACTTCGGAAGGACCGAAGTACTGAATGGGACCCGGGTATGCGAAGCGATCCTCCTCCACCCAGGAATCCCGCTCTGCGGCGAATGCCTGGAACGGCTTGCCGTCCACAGAAACCAGGGTCTTGCGGATGACCGGCTTCGGCTTGCCCTTTCGCATCTCCACCGTCAGCATCGAGGTCACGGGCACGCCGCCCATCACCCATTCCGAGGCGGGCGCCGTGAGGTTGCGCGCCGACACCGTGTAGCCTGTCACACCGCCCCGGATCAGCTGCGCTGCCGTGTATCCCAGCGTATAGCAGTAGTCCGCGTCGAAGTTGGAGGGTTGCACGCAACGCCCTTCATAGCCGAAGAAGTGCGACAGCGGGCTGAACGATCCCTGGAACTGCCCCTCAGCCTTCATCTCACGGATACGGTCGCTGACCAGGTCGATCAGCAACTTCTCAGTCTCCACCTGCGACAGCGGGATGTTGCCGTGCTTGTCGCGCAGCAGCAGAACCTCCTGGATGCCGTCCGGAAGCGAGTTGTAGACCTGAGCGGACTCCGCGGAGAGCTTCTCCGTCAGGAACTGCCGCCGGTCCTCGTGGGAGGTCAGGGACTTCAGGTAACCCTCGTGCTCGCCCAGAATGATCCCAAGCTCCGCGATCATCGCCTTCACGTCCACCAGAAACTCCAGCAGACCCTCCGGGATGACCACCACGCCGTAGCTCTTCCCGGCCTCAGCCCGGCGCTTCACCACAGCCACGATCTGATCCACGACGTCCTTCAAGGTCCAGCCCTTCGCCTCGGCTTCCTCGGAGATGATGGCCAGGTTCGGGCGGGTCTGAAGCGCCACCTCCAGCGTGATGTGGCTGGCCGCCCGCCCCATCAGCCGGACGAAGTGCCAGTATTTCCGGGATGACATGCTGTCACGGCAGATGCTGCCGACGATCTCCGCAAATACCTTGGAGGCTGTGTCGAAGCCGAACGACGCCTCGATGTAGTCGTTCCTCATATCGCCGTCAATGGTCTTCGGGACACCGATGACGGATACCGGCACCGCGTTCGCCTTGAAATACTCCGCAAGCACCGCCGCGTTGGTGTTGGAGTCATCGCCCCCGATGATCACCAGACCGTGCGCCCCCAGTTCGGTCAGGTTCCGGCGGCAGGCTTCCATCTCCTCGGGCTTCTCGATCTTGTCGCGCCCGCTGCCCAGCAGGTCGAAGCCTCCGGTGTTGCGGTACGGTTCCACGGCCTCGGGGGTCAGCTCAATATACCGGTTCTTGATGACACCGATGGGACCATCCAGGAATCCGATCAGGCGGCTCGCGGGATTGGCCTTCTTCAGGGCGTCCAGCAATCCTGCCACCACATTGTGCCCTCCAGGCGCAGGCCCGCCGGACAGCACCACTCCCACCGTGAGGGGCTCGTTGGACAGCTCTCCGGGGCCGGGCATCAGCCGGAGCAGGGGCTTCTCTATAGTGTTAGGGAATTCTCTCCGGATCTCGTCGGCGAAGGTGTGCGGGGTGTCTGCGGGATCCTCTTCCAGATGGAAGGCCCCTTCCGTCAGCACGCGAGGGAGTTTGGGCTGATAGGCAGCCCTTGCTCGGTCAAGCTCTGAAATACTCAATTTGTCTGTCGCTCCTGTCGGTGTTGGTCTGGAACACCTCCCACCCGCTGTGCAACCACCGGCCGCGAGGCCTGGGGTGCTCCCGCCTCCCTAGAAATCAGGCTCCAGCAGGCCGTATCCACCCTCCTTGCGGCGGTAGACCACGCTGACCTGCGAGGACTCGGAGTTCACAAACACGAAGAAATCGTGGTGCAGCAGTTCCATCTGCGCGCAGGCTTCCTCCGGGGACATGGGTTTCACAGGGAAGCGCTTAACGCGAGCGATCTCCGGCTCGTAATCCTCGTCGAAAACGGGACCCTCCGGCGTGGTGGCCTCGGCGACCGCCTGTTCGCGGAGAGCAGCCTTCTCCTTCGGTCCCCTCTGCTGAGATCGGCCATACAGTTTGCCTTTGAAGCGCTTGACACGCTGCTCCAGCTTCTCCACCACCAGGTCAATGCAGGCGTTCACGCCGTCCGCCTTCTCCTCGCCGCGCAGCAGCACTCCATCCCCTTCCAGGAGCACTTCGATGGCATACAGACTGCGCTGAGCGCTAAGCACCACCCGCGCTTCCTTAATCTCTGAGAAATACTTGCTCAGACGCTGGAGCTTCTTCTCAGCGTACTCCCGTATGGCGGGAGTGATCTCGATATTCTTGCCTTTGACAGAAACTTGCATAGTGTTCAGGGATTCCCTTGCTGCATTAGTTCGGATGCCGGTCTCAAAAACGGCCGCCGCGCTTTTGAGTCCCGCGTCCCGGAAGCCTTCCCCTTCTCTGCCGGGCCGGAGCGCCCGTTCGCCGCAGTTCGCAGTCCCACAGGGAGGCCGGGGAAGTGTACCAAATCGGCGGAGCCGCTGTCAAACCCGGCCGGGCAGGCGTAGAGGGACGATCTGAGCCACGGCGTGGGCTTCCATACATTCTCCCCGCCCTGCCGCCCCGACGCCCTCGGATGTGGTCGCCTTGATGCTGACCGATTCATCCTCCAGCCCCAGCGCCTCCGCCATCCGGCGTCTCATCTCCGCGACGCGAGGAGCGATCTTCGGGCGTTCGGCAATCAGTGTGACATCCAGGCTGAAAGGTCTCCACCCCGCCTCCTCAAGGATCCCCGCCACGTGGCCCAGCAGCACGATGCTGGAGATTCCGGCAAACTGCTGGTCCGTATCCGGAAAGTGGCGGCCGATGTCTCCCAGCGCCGCCGCCCCCAGCAGCGCATCCGCGGCGGCGTGGCACACCACATCCGCATCCGAGTGGCCCATAAGGCCCGGTCCCTCTTCGAAGCACACGCCTCCCAGCACCAGTGCTCGCTCCGGGCTGGTGCGATGGATGTCGTAACCGAAGCCTGTCCTCACGGTTCCTGTCCCCAGCATGCCCTCCAGCGCCCTCAGGTCGTTCGGTGTGGTGATCTTCAGGATGGTCTCATCGGCGGCCACCATGCGGACCGGATAGCCCATCCGCTCCACCAGGCCCGCGTCATCGGTGAAAGTCAACCCTTCGGCGGCAGCCTTCTCATAGGCGTCGTAAAGCAGATGCGCCTGGAACGCCTGCGGAGTGGCCGCCTGCCACAGTCTGCGGCGATCCAAGGTCCGGATGACCGTGCCGTCGCGCTCGCACACCTTGATGGTGTCCCGCGCCGGATACCCGGCCACCGCCGCGCCGGTCCGCTGCGCCTCTACGGCCACCTGCTCGATCAGAGCCGCCGTCACTCCCGGCCGGGCCGCATCATGGATGGAGACCAGCGGAAAATCCTCGCCCACGGACTGCAGACCCCTGGCCACGGACTCCTGCCTGTCCCGTCCTCCGGGCGCGAACTTCCAGGGCGTGGTGCGCAGGCTGCGCCCGGCAAGCCGCCAGATCTTCTGCTTATCCGGGCTCTGCCCGACGATGACCACCTCCTTCACCACCGGACACTGTTCGTGAGCGTCCAGCGACCACTCCAGAACCGGCTTCCCCGCCAGGAGCGCGAACACCTTGCCCGGACGGCCGAATCGCGTGGAGCTTCCGGCGGCCACTATGACTGCGCTGACAGACGGTGAAGACATCGGTCCCAGTGAATACCCGGAAGGAGTATGCCCGCAAAAGGACCGAAACTGCAGGGGTAGAGGATCAGGCGCGGCGGCGCTGACGCGCCGGATGGGCATTCTGCGTGGGAGGCTGGATCTCCCCGGTCACCCCCTCTTCTTTCAGCGTGGCGAAGATCATCTTGCCTGCCACCGTCTGCCACACGCTGGCGACGATTACGTCCACCCGCTCTCCGATGAGCCGCTTCGCGTTCTCGATGACCACCATGGTGCCGTCGTCCAGATATGCGACCCCCTGGTTCGGCTCCTTGCCCTCGCGAATGACCGTCACCGACATCTCCTCACCGGGGAGCACGACGGGCTTCAGGGCGTTGGCCAGCTCGTTGACGTTCAGAACGGTCACGCCCTGAAGCTCGGCCACCTTGTTGAGGTTGAAATCGTTGGTGATGATGACGGCTCCCAGATGCTGCGCCACAGCCACCAGCTTGGAATCCACCTCCTGCGGAAGACGGATTCCCTCCGGGTCGAAGGTGGTGACTTTCATGCCCAGCTCCTTGCGCATCTGGTTCAGGATATCCAGCCCGCGCCGGCCGCGCGCCCGCTTGAGAGAGTCACTGGAATCTGCAATATGCTGAAGCTCGTCCAGAATGAACCGCGGGATGAGAATGGGCCCTTCGACGAACCCGGTCCGGCAGATGTCCAGAATACGCCCATCAATGATGACGTTGGTGTCCAGCAGCTTGGGAGATTGGCGGGGCACCTCCGGCTCCACGGGCTCAGCCGGGGCTCCCGGATAGTAGAACCGGAGCTGCTCCTTGATGCTCATCGTCGCGGCGACGCTGAGATAGCACAGGAGCATGGCGATGACCACCGTAAGGCTGACCGGCATCCGGAAGCTGGCGGTGATGAGGAAGGTCAGGATGAGCCCGAAGACCAGCCCCAGAAAGAGCGCCAGCTTCTCCCGCGCGGACATGGACTCCAGCGCCTCCTGCGCGGCGAGAATCTGCCGGTAGACCACAGAGCTGACCAGAAAGCCGGTGAGGCCGGCGGCCACCACGAAAGCCAGCACCGCCCAGGCCTTGCTGGCATCGCTGGGAGGAGCGCCCGCCAGGTAGTTTTCCAGCCACGGGGGCTTGTCTTCCAGCAGGGAATTGTAGAGGCTGGAGGCAATGCCGCCCACCACCATCCCGGCGATGACGAAAACCACCGTCAGGATGGCGCGAAGCGCCCGGTTCTCCTTACGGGGCAACTCCCTGTTGGTAACCGTCAGCCGCATCCCCCTTGTGCTGCCCTACCTGTCCACTTCGCCCAGCACGATGTCCACGCTGCCGATGATGGCAACCGCATCCGCCACCTTCCACCCCGGGATGAGCCTGGAGATGATGTTCAGGTTGGCAAACGACGGGGCGCGCCATTTCAGCCGCACTGGCTTCGTGCTCCCGTCGCTCACGATGTAGCACCCCATATCACCGCGTGCGCTCTCGATGTGGTGATACGCCTCTCCTGCCGGGGCTTTCAGGTTCATGTTGATCTTCGCCGATACCGGTCCTTCCGGAAGGCCATCCAGGGCCTGTTCGATGATGCGGATGCTCTGGCGCATCT
>JBBFLP010000216.1:1245-5486 GCA_037478975.1 Armatimonadota bacterium | reverse complement strand
TTTGACCGGGGCCTGCTCTACGGGGATGGACTGTACGAGACCATCCGGGTCTATTGCGGCGTGCCGTTTCTCCTGAGCGAGCACCTCCGGCGCCTGCGTCAGGGCGCCCAGGTCCTGCGGATGCCCGTGCCAGATGAGGACCTCATCCGGCACGCGGTGGACTCTGTGATCCGCGCCAACGCCCTCCAGGAAGCCTATCTCCGCCTGACGCTGACGCGTGGTGTGGATCCCGACGACTGGACTAAGCTGGAGCCCTGCCGGCCGTCCCTAATCGTGATGGCCCGCCCGTTGCCGTCGCGGGATTATGGCGACGGGTTCGTACTGGCCGTCTCTCCGTTCCGCGTAGATTCGGCCAGCCCACTGCGGGGAGTCAAGCACACCGGCATCATGCCCAAGATCATGGCCCGCCGGCTGGCGGCCGATCAGGGTTGTCAGGATGCGCTTCTCCTTACCCCGGAAGGCTACGTGGGGGAAGCATCAGCCGCAAGCATTTTCTGGGTCCGGGACGGCGCTCTGTTCACTCCATCGCTTGAGTGCGGCATCCTGGATGGTCTGACGCGGATGCTGGTGCTCAGGGTGGCCCCGCGGGGTGGCATCCCCGCAGAGGAGGGGCAGTATCCCCTGGAGCATCTCCTTCAGGCCGATGAAGCGTTCCTTACGAGCTCCACCTGGGAGCTTGTCCCCGTCAAAAGGGTGGGGGATCGCGATTTCGCGGCTCCGCGGCCGGGACCGGTCACACGGCGGCTCATAGAACTGTATCGTCAAGAGGTCCGCCGTCTTATCGAAGAGAACCTGCCCTGAGCGCGGCCGGGAAGGTCTGTGTCGCCGCGAGGTCGAACCTATCCCCAATCTTGTGCCGCCCGCCTGCGGCGGACTTCCGGCGGCAGGAAGCCTGCCGGGCGGCGAGCCTGCGACAACTCTGGGAGACCAATCAGCGATGACACTCATCCAACAGGCCGCTCTCATCTGGGCAGCGGCGACTTTTCTGGCGCTGGCGGGAGCTGTGCCCCTGCTGGCGCAGTTCGACCGCCCTCCGACGGCGGAGGAAGCGGCGGTGTTCGTCCGTAGCCACGCCCCGAAGGAAATGCCCCGCCGGGGCGAGGTTCCGGAAGGGTTTATGCTGCGCTTCACGGATCCGGGGTGCGATCCGGGCCAGGACTGCGACGACGTCGGCCCATGGTCGGCCATCCGGCGAGCTTACATCGAACAGTCCGGCGCGAACATGGGCAGCATCGGCATCAACTGGCCCGAGACCGAGCCGAATCCGCCCGTTGACGGCAAGCACACCTATGACTTTTCCAAGGTCCAGCCCGATCCCTGGGAGCTGAAGCAGAAGTATGTCATCTGTCACCTGGGCCATTTCGGCGGGTGGATGGCGGATCTGCAGTTCAAGGACCGCGAGACCTACAACAGCTATCTGGAGAAATGGGCCGAAGCCGCATGCCGGTTCGCCAGAGAGAAGTTTGGCGTCACAATCTTCGAGTGTGGCGGCAATGAGCGGGATCTGGTGGCCCCGGAGACCTACCGGCCGCATTACCCCGACTGGCATTACTACTACATGGACCCGGTCAAGGCCATCCATCGCGGGATGAAGAAGGCACATCCGGACAACAAGTTGATGATCGGCCAGATGTGCTACACCGACCGCGACCACATCGGAGCGCTCTATGCGGCCGGGGCGAAGGGGCACTTCGAGATCCTGGCCATCCACGCGTACGGCCCGCGTGGCGTGCACGTGGATATGGAGCAGATCATCGAGGCCCGCGAGGGGATGGATGCGATGGGTGATACGCATATCCCGATCGTCCTGACGGAAGGGTGGTCGGCGTTCCCGCTGCCTGATTCCATCGAGAAGGACAAACGCTGGCGCGGCGGCAGCCGGCCATACACGGACGCTGAGATCGAGCACTACCGCCAGACCGTTCTGGACGGCTGGCGCAATCTGATGACTCCAAGACCCGGGATGTACGATCCCAAGTGGGTGCTGGGAGCGCATTACTTTGTGCTGAACGATCACTGGGGCGGCCGCGGTTGGGAGAAGCGCGGCAAGGCGCAGTACGATGAGCAGGGCAACCTGAAGGGGTATATGCTGGACGGCTACTTCATCGGCACATCCGATCCGGATTACCTGAAACCCTTGCTGCGGCCGTGGGGGTTGATTGACATAGACGGTAAGCCGAAGGGGGACACCGTCTATGCGTTTCCTCCCTACATCCCGAAGCATACCTTCGAGGCGAAGATGCACGCGGACCTGAAGATGGTTCCCTACGTGCAGCGGCAGCCGGACTGGAAGGCGCCGGAGGTGATTGCGGACACACCGTACCGGGTGACGGTGACTTTCACCAACCGCGAACAGACCCCCATGACGAACTGCCGCTTCAGCCTGTCCGAAAAGAGCGAGAAGGATGCGCCAGGAGGGTATGCGTTCGCCTTCGTGCAGGGGACGCTTCATACTCACGCCCAGCCATCCACGGAGCATCTGGTGCGCGCCAAGCTGATCGGAAAGGCTCCGCCGGAGACGATCGGGCCGGGGGAGACCGTGACACTGGAGTATGAGGTCACCTACGACCCGGCGCTCGACACCACCGAGCGGGGCGATATGCGCAAGCGCATCCGCGCCTACTGCGACCTCTACTATGTCTGGGAAGGGCGTCCGTATCACACGGATGCCTGGCTGCCGAGAGTCGTAGTAAAGAAGCGGGAGTGAAGACGCCGGCGCACCTGCTGAGAGTTCCGGTCATTCTGGTGGCGGCGGCCGTTGCGGCTGCCGCCATGTCATCTGACGCCGCCGGGGAGGAGAGTGGAATGCCTGAGAAGATCGGTCCCGTCCCCATCCGGGTCTGCTCCGGCAACCTGAGTGTGTCAGAGTTCATGGATTACTGGGGGACAGGTGGCGCGGGCCAGTTCTCGGGAGCCACGCCGGAGCAGAATGCGCTGCTGAAACGCTGCAGCGTCAGCTCGATGTGCGACTATCTGGCCTGGTGTCTCATCGAGAAGGAGCGCGGCTCCTGGGACTTCTCGTTTTATCTGCGCAACCGTGAGATACTGGAGAAGGATGGGCTGGGCTGGCACATCTTCGCGTGGCTTCATTTCCCGCCGAAGTGGTTCGAGGACGATCCTCGATGCGTCTGGTACAGGAACCTGGCCACGGGGGAGACCATCCCGCAGCTCTCGCTCTGGAACCCTTTCACCCTGCAGTTGTACGACGAGTTCTACCGGCGTCTTGCGCAGGCCACGGAAGGGCGGCTGGACTTCATACGCCTGGCCATGCCCAGCGAATACGGGGAGATCGGCTACTGCGCAGGGATGACCTCCTGGCTTCGGCCTCAGCCGTCCGCCAGACCGGGCTACTGGTGCGGGGACGATTTCGCTCTGGCGCACTTCCGGCGTTTCTTCCTGGAGCGTTACCGCACGCTGGACGCCCTGAATGCCGCGTGGGGAACCCGGTCCGCGGCGGAAAAGGATATCGCTCCCCCCGACGTGTCCCTCCCCCCGGTGGAGTGGCGGGCGAGCGAAGCCTCGCGCAGGCGGTGGCTGGATTTCGCGGACTGGTATAACGACTCCTGGCGTGAGTTCCTGGCGATGGCGGTTCCGGTTGTGCGCCGGTACTTCCCGGACAAGGAGATTATCATCAGCCTGGGCTACGGAAGTGAAGCGCTTCCCTACGGCAATGACCAGAGCCGCTTCATCGCCGAGATGAGACGGCTGGGAGTCTCGGCGCAGACGCCCGGCGACATCGGCTATTTCGCCACACGCCGGGTGTCCAGCGCCTGCCGGGCCTACGGAGTGCCGTACTATACCGAGCCGCCGGGGGATGTCCCGCGTGAGCGGCAGATCTCCCGGATCTGGATGGATGCTTCCAACGGCACGCGGACGTGGTTTGATTATCCCCAGAACCTGGACCGCGCCCGGGATATCTTCGCGCGCTACGCAAGCATTCTGACGGGGGAAGGGCCTGTTTGTTCTCTGGCCATCTGGCTGCCGACGGCGCACCATTGGTTGCGTCCGGAGGAGGACTGGCCGAGGCAGACTCTGGACGTTGCCAATGCCATCCGGCCGTGGGCGGACTATGAGGTGACCGATGACAGGATGCTGCGGGACGGGGCTCTGGAGCGGCTGGGCGTGCGGACGCTGGTTCTGGCAGAGGCGGATCCGCTGGATGCCTCCTCTTACGCGGCGGTGAGAGACTGGGTGAAGAAAGGTGGGGTGCTCATCGTTCTTACCCGTGTCGCAAGCGTGAC
>JBBFLP010000216.1:0-1145 GCA_037478975.1 Armatimonadota bacterium | reverse complement strand
GGTGCGCGCGAGATCCGCGCCGTTTCCTTGCGGGGAGAGTGATGGATGAAACTGGTTCAGCTTCTGTTGGGCGCGCTTGTTCTGGCGGCGCCGGTCTCAGGGAGGACGGATATGCAGGCTGTCTTTCAAGACGGGTTCGAGGAGGAGGCGGCATTCTCCGCCTGGGGCTTCTCCAACGGTCCGGAGTTTCCCGGCGCCGCTGGGGCGTTTGAGCGCAGCACGGAGCACGCGCGCACGGGACGTTTCTCAGGCAAACTCTCCTTCGATTTCAAGGGTGGCAACTACGTCCACGCTTTCGTCCACCTGCCCCGTGGGTTGGATATCGGCCACGTGCGCTTCTGGCTGAAGAAAACCGTTCCCAACCGGATCACCGTCCGCGTCACGGACTCCGAGGGCCAGACGTTCCAGAAGAGCTTCGACTACTCCTATGACGGGTGGCAGGAGGTCTCCGTGTCGCTGGATAGCTGGGCGGCGCACTGGGGAGGAGCGAACGACGGCGTGTTCCGGGGATCCCCGGTCATATTCGGTGTCATCGTCGAGAACACCGGCGTCCCGGAAGGGGCTGTGTACATTGACGATGTCCGGGCCTTCCCCGGACCGGCGGGCGAAGCCGGATCTTTCAAAGCAGTGTATCCGGTGGTTCGTTTCGGAGGCGACGAACGCTGGCGGGTCACCTCCGGAGGCGATGCCGGCGGCAGCCGCTGGCAGTCGCCGGAGCTCTACTGCGACTTCAGCCGCGGCGCCACGGCGGTCGGCATTGAGACCGATGTTGCGATGAACGGCCGGCCTCAGTCCCTGAAGCTGCGTCTGCGTTCGGATGGATCCGGGCACGAGGTCAGAGTACGCTTCGGATCGCATTTCCAGACGTTCGATCGCGTGGTCGGCCGACTGGACGGCGAAGGCGTTCTCGAGTTCACGGCTCCGATGGGTGCGATGAAGGGGTGGCGCTTCTACGGCGGCGAGAACGACGGGATCCCGCAGTATCCTCTGCGCCTGACCGGCATCATTGTGGACCGGCGGGAAGACGGACCGCAGTCCGCCACGGTGGCGTTGGAGTCCTTGGAAGTGGAGACTTTAGTCCCGCGGGAGCTGGGAGTCATTCTGGAGCCCTCCGGGCGTGCGGTTTTCCGTAACGGCGTCTTCAA
>JBBFLP010000215.1:0-5511 GCA_037478975.1 Armatimonadota bacterium | reverse complement strand
TCCGTGCCGCTGGGAAACGGCGGCTCCCGCCTCGTCCAGCACCGCGCTCGCCCGCTCCAGATCCGCCGATGCGGCGACATTCACCTCCAGTGACACGGTGACTTCGCCCCGCGAATGATTGCAGACCGTAGTGATGTCGCCATTGGAGAGGATGTAAAGCCGGCCCTGAGCGTCGCGCAGGCGGGTGGTGCGAAGCCCTATCTCGCAGACCGTGCCGGTGACAGCCCCCACCGTTATGATCTCTCCCACGCCGAACTGATTCTCCAGCAGGATAAAGAATCCGCCGATGACGTCCCGCACCAGCCGCTGCGCGCCGAAACCGATGGCCAGCCCGGCGACGCCTGCAGCCGTGATGAGCGGCATCGGATCCACTCCCAGCGCCTTCAACGCCAGGATGCCGAATACCACCGTCAGTGCGTAAGACGCGGCGCTACGGGCCAGTCCGGCGAGCGTCTCGATGCGCCTCGCCCGGACCGGGTCCACCGTCAGCAGGCGGACGGGCCTTGAGACGCGGCGCACGGCTGCCGAGGCCAGCCACCTGAGAGCGACATACAGGATCGCCAGCTTCAGCAGCTGCAAGGCGCCCGTCAGCGCCTGTTCCTGCATCTCCTGCCAGCGCGGTGAAGCCAGAATGCCGGAGAACCAGCCGTGCATCGTCACCTCTCCTCGTGTCTCAATCCGGCCCGTGTTCCCACCGTCTCGCACGCTCCTCCCAGTCCACTTCGCCGCCCTGGTAGCAGATCCGGTTGTATATGCAGCCTGCGCAGTGAGGGCCGAAGGAGGGCGGAAAGGTCTCCTCTGCCTCGATGCGCCGGGCCACCCGGTGGATGTCTTCCTCCAGCACGTCCAACTCCTCAGGAAGAAACTCCACCGTGGCCCGGGAGCCGGATATCAGAGCATAAAGCGTGGCTCGGACCCGCCTCTCCGGAAAATGATGGCGCACCAGCAGTGTGTAGCATCCCAGAGCCAGACTATCTCGCACGTCGTCCGGTGTCACATCCCGTGCAGAACTCTTGTAGTCAATGATCTCAAGCGTCCCGTCCGGATGCTCATCCAGGCGGTCCAGCCGTCCGGTCAGGATGAAACTGCCGTAGTCCCGCCGGAACTGCTTCTCCAGGAAGAGTACACGGCTCCTCCCGGCCGCCGCGGTGCGGTAGTAGCCCTGCAGCATCTGCCGTCCCGTTTCGCGGAAGTGCCGTTCCTGCTCCGCAGACTCGAATCCCGCGGACACCCAGTTGGACTCCAGCAGGCGCTGCAAGTCTTCCGGCTCCACCGCGGCTACTCCTCCGCCCGAGTGGAACGCCTGAAGGGTGCGATGCATCACCGCGCCGAAGGTATCATACGGACCGGGACGGTAATAGAGTCGCGAGATGCGGTCCACATACGTGAACCGGTACTGCAGGCTGCATTCCAGCCAGCACCGGATGCGCGTCGGAGAAAGGACCAGCCTGCGCTCTTTCTTCCGGGAGGCCATCGCGGGGACATTATAGCCATGCGTAGCGCAGTGCGGACGATGCTGACAGCCGGAGGCGTGTGGCTGGCGCTGGCCGCTTCTGCGTCGCCGGCGGGAGATGCGCCTTTCAACGCCGCTCGCCTGCGTGCGGCCTGCCTGAATGCTCTGGGAAAGCGGACCGGGGCGATCGCGGTGGTGGACATACAGGGGGAACAGTATCTCGCCTGTGTGCCCGATGGCGCCTGCGGCGTGCAACACCCTCCGGGATCCATCGCCAAGCTGGTTACAGCACACGCCGGTCTCCTTTCAGGCCGCATCCGGGAGGACACAACATTTGAATGCCGGGGTGCCATCCGCATAGCAGGCAGAATCTACCACTGCTCTGTTCCTGGCGGCCACGGACGGCTGCAATTACCGGAGGCTCTGTCCCGGAGCTGCAACATCTGGTTCTATCAGGCAGGCCGGAGGATCGGACAGAAGGCAATTCTGCGATCGTGGAAGCTGCTGGGAGTGCCAGTGACCCCGGGTAGCGGCGAAGGGACTCCTGTCGAACGGCTGGCCGCCGCAGGCGAAGGTCTGTTGGTAAGCCCACTGGAGATGGCCGAGGTCTGCCGGACCATTGCCCTGAAGAAGGACGTCCCGGGAAGCCCGTGCCGGACGCTGGCGGAAGGGATGGAAGAGGCTGTTGCGCATGGCACCGCGCAGGCGTTGGCCGGTTTGCCTGCAAGGCCGGCGGGGAAGACGGGCAGCCCCGAGCACTCCGCAGATCCTGCCAGGCGGCACGGATGGTTCGTGGGCTATGCCCCGCGCGACAGGCCTCGCATCGCCTTTGCCATTTTCTGCCTGGAGGGGAACGCCTATTCCAGCGCGGTTCCCGTGGCCGAAAAGATGCTCCGGGATCTGTTCCCCGCAAAGCCCGGAGGCCCCAGGTGAGGCACTTGCTGCCCTTCAGCCTTCTTCTGGCCATCGCGGCCCGGCCGGGGTGGACAGGCGCCGGGGAGACCATCTCCATCGGGCTGTGGGACGCCGCACGCGCACCTGCGCGCGTGCGGGTATCAGGGGCGAGCATCCCGGAAGCAGGCATTGCGCGCGTCTGGACCATTACAGCCTCCGGCGGCCGGCTGCACCTGGAGCCGGGAGGCCGGGCCGTAAGCAGGCTGACGCTCCACGGGTCCCCGCAGATGATCATCACCGGAAACGGTGCTCCCGTGGTTGTGCCCGGAGAACTGGTGCTGGGCGCCCGCGACGGCCGCCTGAAGGGCATCCTGAGGCTCCCTCTGGAAGAGTATGTTGCGCGCGTCGTGACCCGCGAGATGCCCTCGGGTTGGCCTGCGGATGCGCTGGCCGCACAGGCGGTCGTGGCGCGCAGCTTTGCGCTTGCCTCAAGGGGCAGACACGCACGCGACGCATACGACGTCTGCAGCCTGACCCACTGCCAGCTCTGGTCCCCATCCCCTCCCACGGCACGGGCCCGGGAGGCGGCCAGGAGGACAGAAGGATGGATCCTGACGAGCGGGGGCCAGCCTCTGCGCGCTCCGTTCTGCAGCACGTGTGGCGGATACACGGCGGATGGTGCTTCGGTGGGGCTCCCGCCTGTCTGCGTGCCCGTCCGGGACGGACAGGCCGGACGAGAGTTCTGCCGCGCATCACCCCACTTCCGATGGCAGGCCCGGCTTTCGCCGCAGGAGCTCGGCCGCACGGCGGGTCTTGCGGAAGGGCAGACGGCAGAGATCAAGATCCTCTCAAGGGACAGGGGCGGGCGCGTCACGCGGGCCAGGCTGGCGGCAGCGGAAATGGACGGCGGAGCGCTGCTGATGCGCTTCGGACGCGCACTGGGATGGGCAAGGGTGAAGTCCTGCCTTTTTACCTTACGCAAAGATGGGCCAGTCACGGTATTGGAAGGCCGCGGCCTGGGACACGGAGCGGGACTCTGCCAGTGGGGAGCCCGCGGGCGCGCACTGCAGGGTCAGGACTGGAAGGGCATTCTCAGGGCATACTTCCCGAAGGCGGAGCTGGTGAGAAGATGAAAAGACACACTGGCCTGGTCCTTAAGGGACTCTTGATCGTCTCATCAGCAATGATGCTGTCTGTCACGGTCACCCCGGCGCCTCCCCTCTCCCCACTGGACGGGGCGGAACGGGCCCCCGCGACGGTCCGCAGGCAGGCTTGCGCCCTTGCGCGATGGGCAGTGGAGCAGAAAGCAGCCGGGAAACCGCTCTCCCCTCTGCCTTTCCGGCCGCAGGGGGTGCTGGCAAGACCGGCTCCCTGCTTTGTGACCATCAGCCTGGACGGACGCCGCCGGGGATGCACCGGCAGCTTCGAGCCCCAGACCGCCACCCTGGCGCAGGAGATCGTGCGGAATGCCGTCCGGGCGTGGAACCAAGATCCTCGGACTCCCCGGTTGAGGAGAGAGGACCTGCGCAGGGCGGAGTTCTCCGTCACCATTCCCGGTGCCCGCCGGACCGTGCCGGATCCATCACCTTATCCCCCCGCCAACTACGGGCTGGTGGTTTCGGGGGGCGGCAGAAGCGGTGTGCTGCTTCCCGGCGAGGCAAAGACCGCACGCTGGCAGGCGCGGGAGGCGCGGCGGCAGGCCGGCATACGGGAGTACGTCTCCGTTACGTTCCAGATATTCCGCGCGGTGACCTTCCGCGAGAGGGGGCAGAAATGACAGGAGGCCGGCGTTCCCCGTGGAAGACCGGCCTCCCATCTGGCAAGCAGGAGAAGAAAAGACGCTCTTAGCGAGAAGGCGGGCCTCCTGCGCGATTGCCGCGGCCGGCGCCGGCGGGGCGCTCGCCTGCGGCAGGCGGAGCGGGCCGCTCGGGACGGCAGTTCTCCCGCATCCACTCTCTGGCGGCCGCCCACTGGTCCGCCGTCAGGACGCCCTGCATCGCCTGATTGGCCGCGCGCGTCAGCTCCTGAACCTTCTGACGGCGCTGTTCCGGCGTCAGATTAGGGTCGTTTCTCACCGCCTCTAGGTCCGCGCGGAGCTTCTCCTGAATGGCGGCGATCTTCGCCTTCTGATCCGCGCTGGCTCCGATGGCGTCCAGCGCCTGCGTCAGGCACTCAGGACGCGGGCCGGGTCCCATCCCGGGTGGCAGTGGTCTGCCGGGGCGGTCGCCGGGAGGAGGTCCGGGACGATCTGCCCGGCAGTTCTCCGCCATATACTTCTGCACCGCCTCACGCTGCTGAGGGGTCAGCATAGCCAGGATGGCCTGATGGGCGTCACGGGTGAGCTGAGCCACCTGCTGGCGCTTCTGCTCAGGAGTCAGACTGGCATCCTTCAGGACCACCTCGATGTCGGACTTCAGCTTCTGCTGGATGGCCTCAGCCCTGGACTTCTGGTCCGCTGAGAGGCCGGCGCTCTTCAGCGCCTCCTGGAAGCACTGGATGCGCGGATCCGGGCCAGGCATCGGCCTCGGGCGCGGACGCGGGCAGTTCTGAACCATCCAGGTGCGGATGGCTTCGCGCTGCTGCGGCGTCAGAGTATTCTGGATGGCCAGGAACGCCTCGGCCCTCAGGTTGCGGATCTTGATCTGTTTCTGTTCGGCCGACAGAGACGGATCGTTCCAGACGGCCCGCACATCATTTCGCAGCTGCTCGCGGATGGATTCGATCTGCGCGCGCTGGTCCGCCGTGACTCCGGCGGCGTCCATAGCCTGCTCGATGCACTCCTTCCACTGACCGCCCGCCTGCGGGTCGGCGCCCATTCCGAACCATTCCGGGTTCAGTCCCTGCGCCTGCGCTCCCGCTATGGCCGCAAGGGCCAGAATTGGCAGCAGCGCCAGCGCCAGCACTGTTCTGATTTTCATCTCTCTACCTCTTCCATCAAAGGGGATGGCGTTGAAGAGCTCTTCTCACCGGTGAGACGGGACGCGACGCGTGGTCCTTAACACAGTCCGGCACAGGCGTTTTCCGGCGGCCACCGATGGGAGGAAAGCCCCCGGCTGCACAAAAAAGCCCTCGCCTTGCGGCGAGGGCCGTGTTAAGAAATTACGATCCAGATGCGCCTGGAGTCAACCCCGCCTGCGCATCCTCAGCATCCCGAGCCCGCCGAG
>JBBFLP010000214.1:0-5548 GCA_037478975.1 Armatimonadota bacterium | reverse complement strand
GCGCTTCCTTGGCATGGAAGAGGTCGTGGGTTCAATTCCCATCAGCTCCACCATTTCTGATCGGATCGCGCCGCCGTCTGCGGCAGCGCAGAAATGCCGGCGCCGCCTGTGAGCGGCGCCTCTCTTTTTGCCCGGGCCGCCCGCAGGGACGCGCGCCACACTTCTGCCTGCCGGATGCCTCCCTGACGGGCTCCGGGCCACTTCCGTCAGAAAGACAGGAAAGGACATCTGTCGCTCATGGAACTGGATCCCATCATGGACCTGGCGCTCGCAGAGCGCGCTTCCGACATCTTCCTGAAGGCTGACGCGCCGCCTGCCCTGCGCGTGGACGGTAAAGTGCGCCAGACCGAGCTGCCCGTGCTGTCGGCCGAAGACGTCAGGGACACGGCCTACAACGTGATGACCCCCGAGCAGATCGGGAAATTCGAGCGCCACAACGAGATGGACCTTGCCTTCACCTACAAGGACAAGTGCCGGTTCCGTGTGAACATCTACCGGCAGCGCGGCACGGTCGGCATGGTGATGCGCCTCATTCCGCTCCGCATCTACACCCTGGAAGAGTTGAAGATGCCGCCCGTCGTGGCAGAGATGACAAAGCTGCACCAGGGACTTATCCTGGTCACCGGCCCCACCGGCTCGGGAAAATCCACCACCCTGGCGGCGATGATTGACCTGATCAACCGGACCCGCTCAGCCAATATAGTTACCATCGAGGACCCGATCGAGTTCGTGCATCCCGACAAGAAATCTATTGTCAGCCAGCGGGAGATCAGCATTGACACGTCCTCGTTCACGGAGGCGCTGAAGTATGTGGTGCGGCAGAGTCCGGACGTCATCTTGATCGGTGAGATGCGGGACGTGGAGACCATGAACGTGGCGCTGGCCGCGGCGGAGACCGGTCACCTGGTCTTCTCCACGGTGCACACAACGAGTGCTGCGGACACCATGGAGCGCATCATCAACATGTTCCCGCCTCACCAGAAGCAGCAGATCTGCTTGCGATTGTCCACGTCGCTGATGGGTATAATCTCTCAGAAGCTCATTCCGCTGAAGGACATGAGAGGGCGGATCGCTGCGGTCGAGATCCTGACCGCGACTCCCACAACAGTGAAGCTGATCGAGGAAGGACGCTCCAGTCAGCTTTACTCCGCCATCAGCGAAGGCGCGTTCTTCGGGATGCAGACGATGAACCAGTGCCTTGACCGCTATGTCAAGCAGGGTCTCATCTCCGAAGAGGATGCGCTGGCCAATGCCGGCAACCTGACCGAACTCAAACAGATGCTGAGACGAAGCTGATACGCAACCGGACGGCCGCCCGCTTGCGCGGGAGCCGCCGGGTCGGATCCGGGAAGCAAGGCTGCCGGGCTCTCCATGGACCGGCCCCATTGTTACCCGGTCCGCACAGGCAAAAATCTTTGAGGAGGTTCTGCTGCAATGGATGCCGATCTGACCATTGAACGCACCGAAGCTAACGGTTGTCCCATCCTGCAGATGGCAGGAGAAGTGGACGCATACACCTGCGAGCAATTCCGTGAGGCGGTGCTGAAATCGCTGGATGGCAACGTGGACAACGTCATCCTCGTGATGCACGATGTGGATTACATTGACAGCACCGGGCTCGGCGCTCTGGTAGCGGGACTCAAGAGAGCCGCCGATCGCAATGCCCGGATCACCCTTGTCTGTTCCAACCCTCGGGTCCGGAGGGTGTTTGAGATCACGGGGCTGGAGAAGGTCTTCCCGATGTACCGCAGCGTGCAGGATGCGCTGGCATCCGTGGATAAGAGACTGGCAGCGGCGGTATAGAACATTGAGCGATTCCAAGACCACCAGCCCCAAAACCAACCTGAAGCCCGGCGCTTTCCTGGAAGATGAGCCGGGCATGCAAGACGAAGTCCGCCGGCTGGAAGCGGCGGATGATGGTCTTTTCACCCAGCTCCGGGAGGCGATGAGTAAGATTGACGTGGCCTACGTGGCCACGTACCCTCCCCGGGAGTGCGGGATCGCCACATTCACCAAGGACCTCTCGACGGCGATAGATAAGTTCCTGCCTTTTTCGCGGAAGATCATCGTCGCGATGAGCCGGGGCGATGAGATCGAGCAATATCCCCGGGAGGTTCGCTTCCAGATCTTCGACCGGAGCCGTGACAGCCACCGGGCCGGCGCGGATTTCATCAACGAGTCTTCGGCTCACATTGTCAGTCTTCAGCACGAGTACGGCATCTTTGGCGGGCCAGATGGTGAGTGGGTGCTGGACTTCGCGGAGCGGTTGCGGAAGCCTTTCGTGGTGACGTGCCACACGGTCCTGTTCCACCCCACTCCCAACCAGAAGCGCATTATCCAGGATCTGGCCGCTCTGGGCGGGCGCTTCGTGGTGATGGTGGAGCTCGGGCGGGAGATCCTTCAGGACGTCTATGGCGTCCGGCCTGAGATGATCTCGCTGATTCCGCACGGAGTGCCCAATGTCCACCGCATTCCCGCCGAGATTGTCAAGCGCGATCTGGGCATTGCGGGCCATGAGGTCGTCTCGACGTTCGGACTGATCAATCGCGGAAAGGGCATCGAGTATGCCATCCAGGCGATTGCCGAGGTCCGGAAGCATTTTCCAAACGTCCGCTACCTGGTTCTGGGCGAGACCCATCCCGGGGTTAGGAACTTCGAGGGAGAGTCGTACCGGCAGATGCTGCTTGCTTTGCTGGACGAGCTGGACCTCCACGACCACGTGAAGTTCAACAACCGGTTCCTTTCCCTGCGCGAGCTGGTCCGCTATCTGTCGGCCACGGATGTATACGTCACGCCTTATATCAACCGGGACCAGATTGTCTCGGGGACATTGGCTTACGCGCTGGGATGCGGCCGTGCCATCGTCTCCACCCGGTATCTGTACGCGGAAGAGGTTTTGGCGGACGGGCGGGGTGTGCTGGTGGACTTCCGGAACCCGGACGAACTCGCAAAGGCCATTATCAGGATCCTGGGAGATCCGGAGTTCAAGGAATCGCTGGAACGAGCGGCCTATAAATACGGGCGGCGTGCGGCGTGGTTCAACGTGGCCGTGGATTACATTTCGCTCTTCCGCGAGGTTCTAGCAGAAACTTCCGCAGTCGAAGCCGCGGGCAGCGGCGCGGCGGTCTAACCATCATATTGTTGAATCACTGCGCCTACTTGTAGCCGACGAGAGGCGTTTTGCGTCGCAGGTAAGGCCCCGCGCCGCGTGGCCAGGAGGAGGATGATCGCATATGGGCAAGCAGGAGGCGGCTGCTGCCACGGCAGGACGCCTGATTGAAGGCAGCTATCCCGAAATCCGTCTGGACCATCTTGAGACACTGACAGATACCACTGGCGTGATTCAGCACGCCATCTTCTCCATTCCGAACCGCAGGACAGGTTATACGACGGACGACAACTCCAGGGCCCTGATCGCGGCGGTGCGGCATTATCATCTAAGCCGTTCCCGCAGAGCGTTGCGGCTTGTCAGCAACTACCTCAGCTTCCTGCATTACGCTCAGTTGCCCAACGGGAAGTTTCACAACTTTATGTCCTTCGACCAGACCTGGCTGGACGGCGAGGGCTCCGAGGACTGTCAGGGGCGGGTCATCTGGGCTCTGGCCCAGTGCCTTGACGCCAACATCCATGAAAACGTCAAGGAGGTTGCGCGCAACCTCCTCCATCAGGCACTCTGGATTCCCGGCACGGCGATGTTCCCCCGCGGCAAGGCTTACAGCGCCGTGGGGTTGAGCCTGGCGCTTAAGGCCGACGGCGAGGACGCATATGCGCAGGTGCTGCAGAAGGTCGCAGACTCGCTGGTCCGGGACTTTGAGCAGCATGCTTCGCCGGATTGGGAGTGGTTCGAACCGGTCCTCACCTACTCCAACGCCCTGCTTCCGAGAGCGCTTTTCCTCGCTTACGAGGCCCTTGGCGAAAGCCGGTATCTGGAAGTGGCTGCGGAAGCGTGGGAATTCCTTGAGAAGCAGTGCATCATTGACGGCGTGCTGCAGATCATCGGCTGCAACGGATGGTACTGGAAGGGCCAGGAGCGAGCGTGGTTCGACCAGCAGCCGGTGGACGCTATGATGATGGTGCTCGCCGCGCTTGATGCACACCGGGTGACCGGCGAAGACCGGTATCTGGAAGCGGCGAAGATCTCTTTCGACTGGTTCTTCGGGCGTAACGCCCTGAATGTCTCGCTTCACGATCCGGTCACCGGCGGCTGTTTTGACGGATTGATGCCCTCCGGACGTAATGCCAATCAGGGGTCGGAATCCACGGTCTCCTGCCTTATCGCGCAGATCGAGATGGTGCCGTTCCTGAAGGATGGTATGTCCCTTCTGGAGGAGCGTCCGTGAGCAAGCTGACCGACCTGCTCGACAGCAGACGATGGCTCCTGTCTGACGGCGCGATCGGCACCATGCTGCAGGCGCGCGGACTTCCCGTGGGTGCGAGTCCTGAGCTGTGGAACCTGACGCACCCTGACGATGTGCGAGCCGTGCATCAAGAGTACGTGAAAGCGGGGGCCCAGCTCATCACGACGAATACGTTCGGCGGTTCTCGCCGGAAGCTTCGCAAATTCGACGCTGAGGACCATTTCCAGGAGGCCAACACAACCGCTGTCCGTCTCGCGCGGGAGGCGGCCGCCGACTCCGCCCTGGTGATGGGATCAATCGGACCGCTTGGAGACCTCCTGGAACCTTATGGCGACCTGACACAACAGGAGGCGGCGGATGAATACGGAGCGCTGGCGCAGGTGATTGCAGCAGCGGGCGCCGATGTCATCCTGTTCGAGACTTTTTTCGACGTCGCTGAACTGACTGTCGCTGTCCGTTCTACGTCCGGACTTGGCATTCCCGTGCTGGCCACCATGACCTTCGACGAAGCGGGGCGCACCATGATGGGCAGCACTCCTTCCGACGCCTGGCAATCCGTTTCCGGCCTCGGTCTTGCGGCGTTCGGCGCGAACTGCAGCACGGGGCCGGACCGGATGGTCCGGGTGATTTCGGAAATGAACAAGGCGGGCGCGCCCGCGCTGATCGCCCAGCCCAACGCCGGAATGCCGGAGATGACGGCCGAAGGAAATCTGAGGTATCTTGAAGGTCCGGAGTCTTTTGCGGCGCACGTTCCGGATCTGCTTCAGGCCGGATGCAAGATCTTTGGCGGATGTTGCGGTACGACGCCGGAGCATATTCGGGCACTGCGCAGAAACCTTGAGGCGGCGGCGCCCGCCTGATTGAGGAGAGAGGATGAGAGCAAGGTTTTTGACAGCTGCGCTGCTCGCTGCAGTGTGTGCGGTCTCAACAGGATGCGCCCGCAAACCTCAGCAGCCCCTGGTCGGCGTGTATCTGGCTCTGACGGGCGATATGGCGGACTTTGGCATCACCACCCGTCAGGGCATCGAGCTGGCGGCGGAGGAGATCAACGCTGCCGGTGGGATCAATGGCCAGCGTCTGCGTCTTCTCGTGGAAGACAACCGCGGCAAGCCGGAAGAGGCCCGGACTGTCGTCACCAAACTGATAGACCAGCAGGGTGTTGTCGCGGTGCTTGGAGAGGTGGCCAGCAA
>JBBFLP010000213.1:2869-5566 GCA_037478975.1 Armatimonadota bacterium | reverse complement strand
CGCGAGATAGCCAGTAGCGATGGCCCCCGTGGTTCGGAGCAGAAGATCGCATAATGGCCGTAGTGGATCCCCCTGCGATCCGTATGGAAACCGTGATACATCAAACCGGCTTTCCGGTCATAGAAGAACGCATAATCCTGGCTGTCCACAATGGCAGTGGCCTGCTGCCGGATCTCACCCGGAAACTCCTGCCGGACCGCCAGTAGCGCCAGGGTCAGCCAACCGTTGTCCACAAAGGACAGGAAGCGCACCGTGGGCTTCAGGGTAGCGGTTTCATAGAAGTTGTAGAAAAACCCCCGGTAGCGATCGAGCTTATCAAGGGTGCCGACAATCTGTCCGATGCGCTCCTGCGCCTGCTGGCGCGTGATGATGCCAAGGTCCATCGCCGCCAGTGTGGAGGTCAGATCCAGGGCGATATTCGTGGGGCCGGTATACTCTCCCCGCCCTACACCATTCTCTCCGCTGTGATCCCAGACCAGGCCGGAAACCGGGTCGCGGCACTCTTCGAAGTAGCGCCACGTCTCGCGAGCAACCTGCATCAGGTAGCTGTGGTCATCCCCGGCCTCAGCTCCTGCCGCGGCGGATATCCCGAGCATCAGAGCCAGCAGCGCAGGGATCATTCCGGAATCCAGTAATCGCGGGGAAGTCCCCAGTTCCAGAAAGGAGTAGCTCCGGCGTCGTCCACATCGGGACCGGAGCGCTTGTTGCCGTCGTTGTAGCGTTCCTTCAGGAAATGCGCGGCGTGTCCGTCCAGGAACGCGATATTGCTCCCTCCATCGTTATAGTTCTTCGCCGCCGTACCCCGAGGATGCCGCGGCCACCAGTCCGTGTTGTCAATACACACGACCAACCACACAGGCGAGCGCACTTCGGAGGCGCTCATGCCTGGCAGATAGCCGTTGTCCATCATCTTGTAGTCCGTCCACTTCCACTGAGCCGGGCTGCCCATGTTGCGGCCGAAGTAGTTCTTCCAGTTTTCGCTGGTGTTTCTCGGCGGAACGCGGGCGCTGTTGATATCCGTAGCCCCGGGGCAGTGAAACACGTCTTCGCTCTTCGTGTACGAGACGATGTTCTGCGGCTCCAGCTGCTTCCACTGTTCACTGTAGGTGAACGACGGGAAGCGGCCTTTCCAATCATCAATGTACATCTGCATGGCAGAAGCCAGCTGCTTGCAGTTGGACAGACACGCCGACCTCTTGCTGCTCTCCCGTGCCCGGGTGAAAACCGGGAACAGGATGGCAGCGAGGATCGCGATGATGGCGATCACCACCAGCAGTTCGATAAGCGTGAATGCTTTGCGGTTCATTGTTCAGCCTCCGCCTGCGATCTGCACCCGCGCTTCTCCCGGACGGCTGCCAGAGGCGTCTCAGCTTCGCCGTGGCGGTCACGGAGCAGTTGCGGCACTCCTTGAAGGCGCCGGGATGTCGGGACGGGCGGCCGGACGGAGCCGGCCGCCCGTCCCACCGGAGCACTAGCGCCTGCGGCGCAGCGTCAGGCCTGCCAGGCCGGCGGCCAGCACCAGTAGCGATGCCGGTTCCGGCACAATGTGAATGTTGCCCCACTCCGCCATGCCGAAGTTGGACTGGACCCCGGGAGCGATCTGGAACTGTCCGTAGCCCCCGATGGTCGTGCCGTCAATGATGCCCCCCTCCAGGTTTCCGAACGCCAGGGCGGGGCTCTGCGCGGAGCCCGCATAATACCGGATCTTGTTCTTGCCGTCAGACGGATCCTGAAAATACTTCACCCCGATACGGATCCACTCGCCCGGAGTGTACGGATCCAGGAACGCATAGAATGGAAGGACATAGCCGAAGGCGGCGATCTCGCCGTTGGTCTTTACCATCAGCACGCCGTCCCAGCCGCGATAGTCGAAGAAGATGCCCGCTTCGTGATGCTTCCCCGTTGTGGGGTCACCCTGCACCTTCAGGTCTACGAAGTACTCGAAATACGTGGTGTTACCGAACTCGAAAGGAGTCGCTCCACCGTCTGCGGAGAACTTCCAGACATGCCGGTTGGCATACTCTCCGCCCTGACCGTCGCCGTCCAGGTTTTCATCGCGGAAGCTGATGTAGGACGGATAGTTGTTCACCACCGTCAAAGTGGAGTCCGGGTCGTCCTGCCACACGTACTGATAGATCTTGGCCGAATCAATCGAGCTGACCGGCCCGTAAGCGTTCGCCGCGCAGCTGACGCCAAGGACCAGCGCCAGCGAGCAGAGCCAGAACCACTTACCCATCTGTCTTTCCTCCTTGTCTCGTTGAGACTGGCAGCTTCCCGAGCGCTTCAGCGCTCCGGAAGGCCTGCTTCTGCTGTTCCGGCGAGCAAGTCGCCGATCTTCCCGGGGAGCACGCCGTATCCTGTTTGCCGACAACGGTGCGCTTCCCCAAGCCTGTACGATGGTCATCAGGGCGTGGCCGTCATCTTTACCACCACGTCGTCAATCATCACCGCCTGAAGCTGCCCGGGCGGCGGCGCAGGCTGATGATCCACATTCCGGATGACGAAACTCCCCTCGGAGGCCCCGGCCGGAGCCACGACAGGCACAGTGAACTGCTGCCACGTGGTTGCCGCAGCGACAGGCACTTCCACCGCGGGCAGGATCTCATTGCCGTCCGCATCGAACCAGTGCACCTCCATAACCACGTTGCCCACGTGGTTGACCTCCTTCAGGATGTAGGCGCTGAAGGAGTAAGAGGC
>JBBFLP010000213.1:0-2769 GCA_037478975.1 Armatimonadota bacterium | reverse complement strand
GCTCCAGCCAGAGGACACCTGTAGCAGCGACCGTGTCTCCGATGGCCGGATAGTCGTCCGGGCTGCCCGGATAGGGAACCCTGACGCCTGTGTATCCAGCCTCGCCCGGTACGTTCGCCCCGTCGTCCACGTACACAAAGCTCTTGTCAGCAGCCGTGCCGCTGACGTTTCCGACAAGCCGGACGATCTGCCCGGACGGGTTCGGAGGCAGCGCCATAGACTTGGATGTCATCCCGATCTGCCTGGGCCACGGCCCATCCCAGTTGGTGGGGACGATATCTATGGCGTTCAGGCGTTTTTCGCCGTTCACCGTCTGCACGGTGCCAAGCACGTGCAGCATAACACCCGGCCGGACCGCAACCGGCACGCCGTTGCTGATAATGGGATTCGACGAAACTACCCGGCAGGTCCCCTCGCGCCCGTAGCCCGTCACGTAGCAGTCGGTGCGAGTCTCATCACTGCCGTTGTCCTTCACCACAACCGGCCACTTCAGCCAGACCAGAGTGTTGTCCGGCAGCCCGTTGACCTCGCCAGGTGTCACTCGCGGCGGGATCCCGTCCGTCTCCAGCCAGGCATCGTCGAACTTGGCGCTTCCGCTGGCCGGCGCTGATGGAGCTCCGTCCACCCAGAGCATCGCGCGCACCCGGATGGCCTGCGGAGGGACCACCACGGACACCTCCTGCAAACGCCACCCGTGCGGTCCCGTGATGGATGAGCTCTCCGCCGTGGAGATGGCCATCGAGCCCCCTTCCTGGTTCGGATAGTAGAACTCCAGCTTCACCTTCGTGGAGCCGTTGAACCCGGGGAAGCCGCCGCTCCAGGCCCGGAAGGTGACAATCCGGCCGGGAACGCAGGGCGCACTCTGTCCCCAGAATGCCCACTGCCCGGGCTGCCACTGGCCGATAACAGCCACCCAGTCGTTCTCCGGGCCGGACCAAGGCTTCAGCCAGCCATCAATGCCATCGCCAGAGCGATACTTCGCCCAGCCGGCCGCCAGCCCGTCTTCCACCGGATCCACCTCGAAGCTGGGGTTCAACAACAGGTTCTCAGCCGCCACTGGCAGCGAGACTGTCAGCGCCAGCAGCGTCATCCAGATGAGTCCTTTGCAGATCCTCATCAGCACCCTCTCCTTTCCGCACGGCGCGCATCCGCCAGGGCTTCAACGCACCGAGCCTACTGCACTACCTCTACGTCCCACGGAGACCGGACGCGCAGCACAGGCTGGGAACCCTGTCCTGTATCCCGGCGCCCCGCAACACCCGTCACGATGACAAATGCTCCGGGCGCCGGTTTCGGAAGAGACGGCGCGATGACCGCCAACTCGCGTCCCGAACCGTCCCGGAGACGGAATCCATCCTGTTCAAGACCAGACACCTGCCCCCAGGAACGAACCCGGAGTCCCAGGGGATCGGGGCGGGTCTCGCCTATACCGGCGGCGCTCATCCCGACCGGCTGGAGAGGTATTACCCTGCCCTGCCGGGAGACCTCTGCCGCGAAAACCGCCGGCTCACCATCTACGCTCCCCACCGTTCCACGGATTGAAATGCGGTCCCCGGGGGTGAAGCCGCCTCCCGGCTGAACCCGTATCCCTGACGCGCGATCCGGGCGGGCAGCGTAGAAAAACGGTCCGAAATCGTCCGTTACAATGAGGTTTTCGAGCGCCACAGACACTCCGGAAGGAAGGCTGCGCACATAGCCAGGACTGGAGAGTGGCACGGCCGGGACGTCCGGGTGCGCGCCGCTGAACGCCACACCGTCAACCAAGACCGAGCCAGGTTCCTGCAGCAGGAATGTAAGCCGCTCTGCGCACGGTCTGCGGATTCCGTGGAAAGCCCGGAGGGGCACAGAAACAACCTGCCACTCCGTGCCAATGCTTCCCTGCGATAGGTGCTCCTCCGTCAGCGGAACTGCAGCTTCCCGGCCATCGCAGTCCCGCAGCGCCAGCGTGAGGCGCTCCCCACCCTGTTGCCCTCGGATAAAGAAGATGAGGAGGTCCGCGTAGGTCAGATCGAGCGATCCCAGACACATTCCCGCTCCGCCTCCGGGCGTGCTGGCCGTTATTCGGGCAACGCGGCCGCCCGGCAATTGACCCTTGCTCCCGGTTTCCTCATAAGAAAGGAATCCCGTTCCCCATTCGTTCTCGCAACCGGATCCCCAGACGCCTGGAGGCGCGGACTCGAAATCCTCAAGGGCAGCCTGCCGCCCGGTGACGAAACCGGTCAGCACCAGCGCACGCCGGATGGCGGGGATTCGCATCGTCCATCGCCAGATGCTGCCGCTCCGGTAGTTTTCGATGCTCAGGAATATGGCGCCCAGGTCTATGCCGATGACATCATCCGCCCACCAGTTCCGGTCCACATTGAAGGCATCCGAAAAACCGTAACGCCCCCAGATACGATGTCCATAGGTCTGCGCCATCCAGCGCAGCGCAGGGATGCAGACTTCCGGAGCGAAAGCCACGGAGCCACCAGGAGCGTGCGGCAGGACAGTCCCGTCCAGAAGCCAGGTGCCCTGCGGCTCCGGCAGCCATGGAAGCGCCTCGCCGTAGTCCCGGTATCCATCCGGTCCATCTCCGGCGGTCAGCCCCCAGCAATGCTCCGAGTAGGTCTGGAAGCGAGGATGGGCGAACCCGGCGAACACGGAGTGGTCAATGCAGTACTGCCGGTTCGAAAGGGTGTGGTTCCGGGTGCTCTCGTAGTAGGTCAGGTCTGCAGTGTGGGCGTCGCGCCGGAACCGCATGTCCAGAAACAGCTGCGGATACTGGTGCAC
>JBBFLP010000212.1:0-5567 GCA_037478975.1 Armatimonadota bacterium | reverse complement strand
CGGAGTATCAGAGCGCGTGGTCGCAGTTCACGGAGATCAAGTGCTCGCTGGAGCGGGCGGGCAGCGATCAGATGGTGAACCCCGTTGCCCGCCCCAAAGACCGGATGGTGAGCGTCTGCTTCGAGCTGCAGACCGCCTCGCAGGTGGGCCTCATCTCACTGTGCATCCCCATCTCCGGCGTTGAGTCGCTCCTGTCGTCGCTGGGCCACAGGGGAGAGATGGCCCAGAGCCGCGCCGGCGAGCGGACGAAGATCGAACAGCACCTGAAGGGCAGCCAGGTGGTGGCCACGGTGGTGCTGGGAACCGCCGGCGTGACACTCCGCGACATACTGGACCTCGCTCCCGGCGACACCGTGCGTCTGGAGCAACCGGTGGACCGGGAGATCCATCTGGCGGTGCAGGGGGTGCCCAAGTTTCAGGCGGTCCCGGGAGTGCTGGGCCGCAAGCTGGCCGTGCAGCTGACGCGCACGGTGGGCCAGGACACTCAGGTTCTGGATAAAGAAGCCGCCTGAACCAGCCGAAGATTCCGCTGGACCGGGCGGCATTTCCGCCGGTGCTCCCCCGGGTGGCACGGGGGGAGTCCGGCGCCCGGATAAAAACCAGATATCACGGGTCAGGTGGGCGATCGAGCTCAAGATGACGCCGCCTGCCCGCCCCCGGCAAGGGGGCGGGTCAGTGATACAACGGACATGACGTCCGCCCCACTTCAAGACCCGGCGCAGCATGCGTGCGCGCCCCGCCCACCGGCCGGCGGCGCCTGACCTTCGCGCCGGGAAGACCCCGAGAAGTCGCAAAAACACGGCAACCGTACAGACCGGGCTTGAGAGGCCCGGGAGCATCCGGGAGAGCCCGCGGCTGCAGCCGCCGGCATCGCCGGACCGTTCCCGCCCCGCCCGGCCGGTGCTGAGAGGGACAGACGTCGAATGGGCGATCCGCTTTCGCAGGAAGAGATAGATCGTTTGCTGGCGCAGGCCGCCGGGGGAGGCGGTCAACAGGAGCAACCGCAGGAGCCTCAGGCAGCCGGCGATCAGGAGTCCGCAGAGCCACAGGGCGAGGCAGAGGCCACGCCGGAGCTGGAGGTCGTCAGCGGGCAGGCCGAGGTTGAGGAAGAGACTCCGGCCGCAACTCCGGCTTCGGAGCCTGAACCCCAGCCCGTGGCCCAGGCCGCCGCGCCCCGTCAGCCGAAGAAAGAGCCCTCCGTCCTTGGCGCACGGACGTCCGCTCCCGCCGCGGCGGCTCAGAGCGTACAGTTCGGTCCGCTTCCCGGCTCTGCCGCCGTGGAGGGCGCGCCTCGTTCGCTGGATCTGTTGCTGGACATCCGGTTGCAACTGACAGCGGAGCTCGGGCGCAAGGAGATGACTATCCGCGAGGCGCTTTCGCTGGGGCCGGGGTCGGTTCTGGAGCTGGACAAGATCGCCGGCGAGCCCGTGGATCTTCTGGTCAACAACAAGCTTATCGCGCGTGGAGAGGTGGTGGTCATTGATGAGAACTTCGGCGTCCGCGTCACCGAGGTTGTCAGTCCCGAGGAAAGGATGGATCGCGTTGCGTAGTCTGCGGATTCTGATTGTTGCATGTTTGTTCGCGGAGGCGACAGGCGTCTGCCTCGCTCAGGCGCACCGGCCTGCGGAGCCTCCCGTTGTTCATCCTGTCGCAGCCGCGCCGGCGGCTCCGGCGCAGCCGGCAGGGCCTGCTGCGCCCGCGGTGCGTCCCGAGGCGCGGCAGGCGGCCTCGGCCGGGACAACCGCCGCTCAGTCCGCGGCTCCGCTGCCCGGCGCACAGCCCGCGCGCGTGAGCGGCTCAACCGGCTGGAGACGCAGTACCGGCAGATTACATCCGCAGGGCGTGCGTGCCGGCCAGGTTGTCTCTTCCTCTCCGGATCATCAGACGGGCACGCAGCCTGCTTCGTCCGCGCCCGCAGCGCCCCAACCGGCCATAGCCACCCCGGCTGGCGGAGCTACGGCTGCCGCGCCGAAAACCCCTGCCGTGCGGCCCTCCTCATCTGCTTCGCAGGAAGGCAACATTCAGCAGGGTGCGCGGGGCGAAAACGGCCTGCGCCGCGCGCTGGGAATCGCGGGCAGCGTGGCAGGGCTGCTGGCGCGCCTGGCGCTGGTGCTGGCGCTGGCGTACCTCTCCATCGTGGCGCTCAAGTTTCTTTACTCGCGCACGGGCCGGCCACTGAAGTTCGGTGAGCGACTCCTTCAGGTGGAGGAGAGCGCCCCTCTCGGTGGAGGCGCGGCGGTGCATCTGGTGCGCATCGGCGAGCAGCGCTGGCTGGTGGGGACGGCTCAGGGACAGGTGAACATCCTCTCCGAAGTGGGCGGCAAGGGCGAGGCCGTCGGCGCATCTCCTTCGCATGAAGATGCGCCCTCGCTCTCCGGCTTGCTGAATCCGGGTCTGCTGCGCGAACTCACCGGCAAGGCGTCGCGGAAAACAGACGTCCGGTTGGAAGCGGCGTCTCCAGCCCGTGCCGTCTCGGGCGAGCTGCGCCAGACCAGCTCCTTCATTGATGAGATGCGCGCCCGCCTTCAGGCGGGACGGTCCAGTTAGGAGGTCTGCGGAGCGCAGGTCGGCCTATGAAGCGCACTGACCGGACATCGCGCAGATTGCGCCGGACCGCGGCCTGCCTATCGTGGCTGGCGGCGCTTCTCGTCTGCGCCGCTCCCGCGCTGGCGCAGGCCGGCGGACCGCCCATCCCGCGGCTCTCCGTGTCTGTGGAGCCTGCCGGAAGCCCGGAAGAGGTCTCCTCCGCCGTCCAGCTGCTCCTGCTGCTGACGGTCCTGTCCGTCGCGCCGGCCATCCTGCTGATGTGCACCAGCTTTACTCGCATCGTCATCGTGCTTTCGCTGACGAGGAGCGCGCTGGGAACGCAGCAGGTGCCTCCCAACGCCGTGCTGCTGGGGCTGGCGCTTTTCCTGACCTTTTTCACGATGGGCCCCACCCTGGAGCGCGTCAACTCCGAGGCGGTACGCCCGTATCTGGAGCGGAAGATTACCTTCGACCAGGCGGTGGAGGCAGGGTCCAAACCGGTCCGCGAGTTCATGCTGCGCCAGGCGCGGGAGCAGGACATAGCGCTTTTTGTCAAGCTGGCCCGGCTGCCGCAGCCGAAGACCCCGGATGACATCCCGATGAACGTGCTTGCGCCCGCTTTCCTTATCAGCGAGCTCAAGACAGCTTTCACCATCGGGTTCGTGGTCTTCATTCCATTTCTTGTAATCGACATGGTGGTGAGCATCACTTTAATGTCCATGGGCATGATGATGCTCCCCCCCGTGATCGTGAGTCTGCCGTTCAAGATCCTGCTTTTCGTGCTGGTGGACGGATGGCAGCTCATCGTCCAATCACTCTCGCTATCGTTCCGCTGACGGTCCAGTCAGGCGAGTTTGACGACGGGGCACAGGTCCCGGGAAAGGTTTTGAGGCCCGAGAACAATGGATGCCGCGGTTCTGAGTATGGGGCAGAAAGCCGTCTCGATGGCTCTCGTGCTATCCGCCCCCTTCCTGGTGACGGGGCTGGTGGTGGGGCTTGTCATCAGCGTATTCCAGGCAGCCACGCAGATCCAGGAGATGACCATATCGTTCGTCCCGAAGATCGTCGCCGTGGTGCTTGCGGGGGTGGTGTTCGGTCCGTGGCTGCTGAAGGTGCTGGTTAGTTTCACCCGGGAGCTTCTGACCGGCATCCCGGATCTGGTGCGCTAGGGAAGAACGGGTCCACCGTATGCTTCAAGCCTGGACGGACAATCTGGCGGGGAGCCTGCTGGTGCTGGCAAGGGTGGCGGGCATCTTCTCCGTGGCGCCCATCCTCGGCCACGCCCGCGTTCCGGCGCAGGTGCGCATCATCCTGTCGGTGGGCCTGACCATGGCCGTTGCTCCTCTTGCGGGGGCCGGGCAGGAGCTTCAAATGAGCCGGATGGAATACGTGGCGCTGCTCGCTCGAGAGGCAGCCATCGGACTGGCCATAGGCTATCTCTCCGTCCTGCTCATCAGCGCTGCGCAGACCGCGGGAGAACTTGTGGACCACGAGATCGGATTCGGTCTGTCGGGGATTGTGGACCCCGTGACTAACAATCAGATGCCCGTGATCGCCCGCTTCCTGCAGATGTTCGCCACAATGGTCTTTCTGGTCAGCGGTGCGCATCACTGGCTGATCCGCGCACTTGCGGACAGCTACCGGGTCATCGGGCCGGGAGCTGACGCCGATCTCGCCCGCGCGGCGGAGCCGGTGACCGCGGTCTTCGTCACAGTCTTTCTGACGGCGCTGAAGATCGCCGGACCGATTCTGGGCGTTCTTCTGCTTTGCGACATCTGTCTGGGACTGGTGGCGCGCACCACTCCGCAGCTCAACCTGCTGATGGTGGGCTTCCCGGTCAAGATCGGCATCGGGGTCGCTGCTGTACTGGTGGCGCTTCCGGTCATCGGAGTGGTGCTTGCCCGCCTTATGACGGGCATCTACGGCGACGCAATGGCGCTCGCCAGGGCGATGGGGGGTTAGGATCGTGCCTCTGCAAGACAAGACCGAACCACCCACCGAGCACCGGCGGCGCGAGGCCCGCCAGAAAGGGCAGGTCTCGCGGAGCGTGGAGCTCTCCTCCAGCCTGGCGATGATCGCCGGACTGGTGACCCTGCGCTTTACCGGGCCGCACATCCTGGAGAACCTGCGGGAGGCGTTCCGCATCGGTCTCACCGCCTGGCCCGCGCGGGACCTGACGCCTGAGCTTGCCCTGCAACTCGGACTGGACGCCGTGAAAGTATCCATGGCCATCCTGTTGCCCGTTCTGCTGGCGGGCATGACAGTCGCCCTGGTGGGGACGGCGGCTCAGGTGGGACTGGTGGTCTCCGGCGAGCCCCTGGCCATGCAGCTCTCCCGGCTGGATCCGGTGAAGGGCATCCAGCGGCTCTTCTCCAAACGCTCGCTTATCGAACTGGGCCGTTCGTTCATCAAGATCCTGCTGGTGGGATACGTCATCTGGGTCACCCTGCGGCAGGAATCTGCCCTGCTTGCAAGCCTGCCCGGGGCATCCTGGGACGCCATTGTCAAAGCGGTTGGGGCGGTGATGTGGAAGGTGGTGGTCCGGGCGAGCGCGGTCATCCTGGTGATCGCGGGCTTCGACTACCTCATCCAGCGCCGCCAGCACGAACAGGAGCTCCGGATGACAAAGCAGGAGCTGAAGGAAGAGCTCCGCCGCACGGAGGGAGACCCCACCACACGCTCCCGCATCCGCCAGATCATGCGCGAGATGTCCATGAAGCGCATGATGAGCGACGTGCCGAAGGCCGACGTCGTGGTGGTGAACCCCACGCATATCGCTGTCGCCCTGCAGTACGACGCCCGCACCATGGCCGCTCCGAAGGTGCTGGCCAAGGGACAGAGGCTGATCGCCGAGAGGATCCGCGAGATCGCGGAGAAGCACGGCATTCCCGTCATCCGCAACGTCACTCTGGCCCGCAGCCTCTTCCGCAGTGTGGAGGTGGGTCAGGAAGTCCCGCTGGAGCTTTACCAGGCCGTGGCCGAGGTGCTGGCCGCCGTCTACCGCATGAAGGGACGAAGTCTCTGATGCCTGTGAGGGATGA
>JBBFLP010000211.1:0-5579 GCA_037478975.1 Armatimonadota bacterium | reverse complement strand
GTGCGGTAATCCTGCCTTTCCTCCGAAGCCGCCTGCACCTGAAGATCGTGTACCGCTTTGTAATCGGCATTCGCCTCGGCCTCTGCCAGCCTCAGGCGGCTTTCGTGAATAACCTCGCCGGGAGTCTTCACTTCCTTCCAACCGCCGGCCACGCGCCGGATCCACTCTCCATTCGCCAGGTCCGGACTGCTCCAGACGGCAGGCGGGACGATGCCGGCCAGGCTCGATTCCAGGCTCTGCCTCATCTGGCGGGCGAACGCTTCGATGTCGTCCGCCGCCCGGGGGGCGAGCATGTCTCCCAGCAGAGCCTTTACATTGGCGAAGCGGTCCGGATGGTTCCGGAAAAAGGCCGAAAGCACCACAGCCACGATATGCCGCAGGATGACCTTGTGGTTCGTCATCTCCAGAGCCGGGGGCCGGATGCTTCCCGCCAGGATCCTCTCCGGCTCCGCGAAGTGATAAAGATCGTGAGAGGAGCGCCGGCAGTAGGTGACCGCGAATCCGGGATAGCCCGGACGCCGGCCGGCACGGCCGACCCTCTGGGTGTAGTTGAAGCCCTCGGGAGGAACGTTGCGCAGGAAGACGGCATCCAGGTCCCCCAGATCCACCCCTAGCTCGAAGGTGGTGGAGCAGCTGAGCACATTGATGGCCCCCCGTTTGAAGTCATCCTGAAACCTGCGGGCCTCATCGTGCTCGATCTGCGCCGTGTGCTCCTCCACCCGCATCCGCCGGGGCAGCCCCTCCTTATAGAGCCGTCTGTAATGGTTCTCCTCAAGATCCTTTGCCGCGACGGGCCCTAACTTGCCCGGACATCCCCTTCGCGGGCATACTCCCCGGACGCTGACGTGCTGCAGGCGTCCGCAGGTGTCACACCGGTAAAGCGGAGTATCCGGCGGCACCGCCGACACGCGCCACCACGCAGGATTGAGCAGATAGCCGCCGTTACCGGTCTGCTTGAGGAGACCGTCTCTGGAGTCCTGGAGCCGGTTTGCCACATCCAGCATCTCGTGCCAGATGGCGATAAGACATCCTTCGATGTGCGCAGGCGAGCAGGTTCCACCGTTGCTTTCCGCCAGTCTCCGGAGGTAGTCCGCCCGGGCGGCCCGGGATCCCGTCCAGATTCTGAACTTCCCCCCGTTTCCGTTAGTGCCGTGATACGGCTTGGGAGTGAAACTCACCCCCAGATCGTTCCAGCTCACACCGATCTCGGAGGGGATGTCCACCGCCAGGTCCAGCCGCATCGTGTTCACGAGCACCTCAAGGACCGCCAGAGCCTCCGGCTGCGAGAGGCTGAAAGGCGCTGACATCAATAAGGCTGCGCCTTGGAAGGACTCGGGCCATTGAACAGTCCAGCGAACCAGCCCGACCCCCTCCAGGCAAAGACGCCGCTCCTCCGTCAGGAACTCGCGCAGGATCGCTCTCCAGGCATTGCGCTGGATGGTGGCCTGATCATCGGACTCCCGGAGACGGAAGGACTGCCCTTCCTCGGCACACAGCCATGCGTGCAAAGTCGCAAGACTTGCCGGTCCGCCGGAATGGGCGCGCAGCACTTTAAGCAGAATGTGCCTGTCAAGCAGGTCCTGACAGGTCTCCTCCAGATACCAGGCGAAGAAGGCGGCTTCCTGCCTGCCGTCAGCAAACGCCAGGACTTTCCGTCTGTCTTCGGGAAGCTCCTGAAAAAGCGTGGTGGCGATGACCGCGTTGGGGCCGTCTGCTCCGTGTACAACCTCGCGGACGGGATCCCTGGCACCCCCTGTATAGCCGCAGGAGGCGCACTTCTGCGGCGCATCCGTGCGCTCCGAGTTGGCGATCCTGAGCACTTGAACCACGCCCTCGGAATGATCGCAGGGTTGCGCGCCCTTGCGATAGGCTCCGCATCGGCCGCAGAGATGAAGTACGTCGTTCTGCGAGTCTTCTGCCCGGTCGGCCCCGGAGTCCTGGTCGTCGTCGACATCCTCCGGCAGTTGCTCTTCGTCGAGAGGCATCAGGTACGTGGCGCCGCAGTCCGGATGGCCCGGGTCAACCACGGGGGGCGACACGATGCCCGCGCGCGCTCGGAGGGGCAGTTTGCCCACCACCAGATAGTGTTGACCGCACTCGTGGCAGAGAGCCACTTCAAACGTGGGATTCTTCGTGTCCTGCGACTCCCGCTCCAACAGAAGCTCTCGCTGCGGCCAGAAGCGCAGGAAAGCTCCCTCCAGGGCCCTTACAAACAGATGATATCGTGCGGTCAACAAAGGCGTGCCTGCGGGCGCGTTTCGCGCGGAACACAGCAGGGTGACAAGGGTTCCCAGCGCCTCGACTTGCCTGTCTGCCGCGAGCTCAGGGAAAAGCTGTGCGGCCAGCTCCCGAACTAGGACCGGCTTGCCCGTGACCGTCCTCCGGAGTTCCTCACTCCGTTGATCCCTCTCCAGGATTCTGGCGATGCTCTGCTCTGCTGGCAGGCCTTGGGGGAGTGTTACTCCTACCTCTGATGCGGCATCTGCGATTACTCTGCCGTCCGGAGCGGAAGTCGAGTCCAGAGCAGCCAGCAGTCCAGCATAGCAGTCCGGCTTCAGTCGCTTTCCCGACGATTCCGGGACCGGCAAGACATCTCCCGTGATGACGTCCTGCTCCTGGAAGGATTCGCCGAACAATTCTGCAGCAAAGGCCGCCACCGCTTTCCTGGACTCGGGATCGTCGTCAGCAAGGGTGGCGCTGGTGGCAATGCACCGGAAGGGCCCCTCTCTTCCCCCTTCCCGCAACCTCCTTTTCAGGCGCCGGAGCAGCATCCCCATCTCGATGCCCTTTGCTCCCCGGTACTGATGCGCCTCGTCCAGCACAATGAACGTCCAATATTTTGCACGTCCGCCGTCGAAGAGCGGGGAGTCGGAAGGTCTGAGCAATAGGTACTCGAGCATCGAGTAGTTCGTCAGCAGGATGTCGGGCGGGGTTTCGGTCATTTCCGATCTGAAGACCAACTCCCCTGCCAGACGATCTCTTTCTCGCTCGCTTGCCCGCCGCCGCGCGTCGTGCAGGTCGGCGGGCGTATCGCCGGTGTACTGCCCGAACGTGAAAGAAAAGCTACTGCCTTCCTCTTGCAGTCGCTGACAAATCTGACCAAGACGGTCCCGCTGGTCGTTTGCCAGGGCGTTCATCGGGTAGAGGATAAGCGCGCGGACTCCGGGCTCTCGTCTGCCTTCCAGATGCTCCCGGTAGAGGTGCAGCAGGATGGGCAACAGGAAAGCCTCGGTCTTACCGCTCCCGGTACCGGTGGCGACGATGACATTGTGTCCGGAGTGGACACTATGGAGAGCCTGTGACTGGTGCGTATAAAGCTCACGCTCCCCTCCTGCTGCCCGGGCAAATGCCGGCTCAACCTCCTTTCCCAGCAGGTCTTGAAACAGCGACTCAACCCCACCCGCCTTCTTAAATAGCGGAGTCGCCTCCAGATACGGGCCTTTGGTCAGCGGAGAGGATCTCAGACGCGATTCAAAGGATCGCCTCAGTTGCGGGTCTTTGAACTGGAAGCGCGTCTGGAGATACTGCCTGTAGCGCTCGTCGAGCTGGTTGGAGAGCCGCAGTGGGTCCAGCCTAGCGGACATTGAAGAACTCTCGCCTCACAGCATCCCATTTTACGGCGCAGGAGAAATGCCGCTCCAGTTCTTCTTTCTTATCCGTGTAAAAGAGCTGTTTGCAGATCTGACACCTTCTCGGAATACGCAACTCCGGCATGAATCGTTCTTTGACCTCTTCGGCAGACAGTACCACCATCCGGTCCTTAGGATCGCCAATGTGCTCGCTCTGCCAGTGATGGAAAAACTCAGTCGTGGGATTGTGTTCGCGGCAGACAGGAATAATCTTGTCGCAATACTCATCGCCCTGTCTGAAGTTACACCTGTAATATTTCTTCACAGGTAACCCCTGGTGGCGGGCCACATCTTCGTAGTTGACCTTTTCGGAAAAGACCGCTAGCAGACTCGAGTTACCCTCGCACAGGTGATCTTGCCTCAGGTGAAACTCTAGGCTCTCCCAAGAACCAAATCTTTCCGGGCAGAACCGGCAGGCAAGCTCAACGCGAGACAGCAATAGCGGAACCTCGCCCATTCTTGTCCCGTCTTTGCGGATCCAGAGGGAGAGCCGGATCTCCTCGAGCCTCCCTAACACGGGATGCCCGGCGTAATCGGCGAGGGCAATAGCGGCCTCGCCTCCGGCCCGTGTGACAGCAAGTGCCGATGCCTCATCAAAGCCAGCCTTCAACTCGAGATTGCGGGCGCCTTCTGGGATCTGCAACAGGATCCTATCATCCTTGGCAGTTAGCAGGAGGGAGCGTGTTCTCCTCACCGGACGGTCAGTCCACTGCGGCGATCCCCCATCGTGCTCCAGCCTCCACCACAACCGCTGGATGGGCAGGCAGACCGGCACTTCCCATCCATCACCGCAAACGACACTGAGATGGACCTCCTTCAGCTCCGGCAGCGGAGGAACGGTGATGCGCGGGCCTTGCTCCGAGGACTCCATCAGCAAATGCTCAGCTCCATCCTCGAGCCTGACGCGCAGATTCCCCTCGCTCTGGAGGAGAATGCTGACCGGTTTATGACCTTCAGGACCAGGCAGCAAAGAATCAGCCGGGTCCAGGACCACCCCCTTTAGATCCCTGACGTACCGGAATTGATGGCTTTCAAAGAGCTCGTCTTTTTTGTCATAGAGTCTGACAAAAAACCAGCCAGAACCCAGCTCGTCTATCTGCTGAGGAAGTGGCTGAGACGAAGCTTTTGGATCCGGGGTGAAATGCGCGCGCCACTTATTCCGGCCCGGTCCCTCCTGGCCCACTACCACGGTTCCGATTTGCTGCCAGTTGTCCGTGTTCCCCGTGGTGAGATGCGGAAGTTCCGCAAAGAAGAGGGGCCCATAACGCTCCAAAAGCGCATCGCTCGCTTCGATTCCTTCGAGATGGAAGTATGGGCGGCCAACCCGCACGGATTGAGTCCGTCCATGAACAAGCGTGACTTGAATGGACGAAGAGGCCAATCTCGCGGCATCGAGCAGCAGGTATCCTCTCCAGCCTGAAAGAGACAAAGGCTGCTCAGAGGGAGAGAAGTCGGGAGGGAAACTCACTTCCACACCAGGCGGTACCGCTAGAAGATAGCTCCCCGTCGTGAGAGCTCGAACCCGACGGCCTTCCGCCCTTTGCGAAGACTGGGTAAGTTGGAACAGCAGATACTCATTGACCGGCTCAAGAGGGGCCAAGGAAATCCAGGATCCGTCGCCTTCCTCCCACTCCAGTGTGACGCGCGACGACAGACCGGTCAGCTTCCATCTGCGGCGGAAGCCATGCAGATCCTCTTCCAGCGGTTCTTCGCCCTGCCTGGCTACCACCTCTATCTCGTCGTCCAGTGTCTCGGGCGGCTCAACTCCGATCATCCACATCCCTCGGGCCGCATCGTGCCAGCAGACAAGGCTAGGTTTGCGGCCGGACACGCGCCGCTCAAGTTCGGCCGACGCGCTGTCAGCAGGCGAATCCTGCGCAAAGCGGCCTCCTCCACGCCGCTCCGGAGCTATCCGCCTCCTGGAAGGCCGCTGAGGCGCGGGCAGGACAG
>JBBFLP010000210.1:0-5697 GCA_037478975.1 Armatimonadota bacterium | reverse complement strand
CGTAGATGTTCTCGCTGTCGTAGCAGATCCACACGCGGGTGTCGTCGGCCATCGGTTGGCCGGTCTGCTCGTCGGTGAAACCTTCCTGATATGGCACCTGCGCCCAGCAGGCATCGTCCAGCGCCCCGTCAATGACGGGCGGCTGGCTGACGCGGACCGCCGGGAAAGAGCGCACGGTTTCCGGCTGAGCCGCGCAGGAGGCGCAAAGCGCCGCAGTCAAGAAACAGATTGTGGCAATGAACCTCAAAGCACCTGACGCCGGAGTTCTGTATATCAAAAACCGCCGCGCATCCGCCCGGCAAGGACGCATCAGATGATGCGGCGCTTCCTTGCGGGAACCTCCGTACAGGGCAGGTCCATCCGCGCCTTCGAGGTGCTCCCTGAGCGGGAGCCGGGATCCTGGTTGCTTCTGCTGGGAGTAGTCCACGGGGACGAGCCCCAGGGGCGCTGGCTGCTGCGCGATGCCCTGCGCCGGTGGTGGGAGGAGCCGCCCGCCCGGAACATAGGGCTGGTGGTGATTCCCTGCCTGAACCCGGACGGCTCCGCAGCCCGCACGCGGGTGAACGCCCGGGGCGTGGACCTGAACCGCAACCTGCCCACGCGCGACTGGACCCCGCGCTCGCCGCGCGAGTCCAACCACCCGGGCCCTGCGCCCGCCAGCGAGCCGGAGACGCGCGCTCTGCTGCAGCTTATGGAGGGGTATGGTTTCCGCGCCATTCTGAGCGTGCACTCCATGCGGCGCTATCAGATCAACTGCAACGGACCCGCACGGGACTGGGGCGAGGCGCTGGCGGCGGTGTGCGGCTATCCTGTGACGGACGATATCGGCTACCCCTGTCCGGGGTCGCTGGGAACATACGCCGGCGCGGAGCGGCAGATCCCCACCATTACGCTGGAGGTGGACAGCCGCGCCCGGATGCCGGAGATTCTGCGGGCGCATTCCCCGGTGATCCGCAGGGCGGTGGAGTGGTGGGACCGGGAGATGGAAGGAGAAGGAAGGTGAGAAAATCCATACGCAGCTTCGTGCAGATGATCAGCGAGACGCTGCCCGTGCCGGAGCCCGTCTATGAGTTCGGATCTCTGCAGGTGGAGGGCCAGGAGGGTTTCGCGGACCTGCGCCCGCTCTTCCCGGGCAAGCAGTATGTGGGCTGCGACATGCGGGAGGGCCCCGGGGTGGACGTGGTGGCCGACCTGCACGATCTGACTCTGGAGACCGGGTGCGTCGGCACGGTGCTTATGATGGATACGCTGGAGCACGTGGAGTTTCCGCGGAAGGCGATGGCCGGGGTGCACCGGGTGCTGCGGGACGGCGGGCTGCTGGTGATGAGCTCCGTGATGAACTTCCCCATCCACGCGCATCCCAACGATTACTGGCGCTTCACGCCGGAGGCATTCAGGAGTCTGATGCGGGAGTTCCCCGTCGCGCACGCGGATTTCGCCGGGGATGACGAGTTCCCCCATACGGTGGTGGGAGTGGCCCGCAAGAGCACGGAGCCCCTGCCGCCGGAGTTCTTTGCCGGGCTGGAGCGGTGGAAGAGGCAGTGGTATTTCCTTGAGGGCAACTCCTGGCGCAACCGCAAGAAGATGTTTCTTCCGCCTATCCTGCACGGGCATTTTCTGAGAAAGCTGGCCGCCACAATGCGGAGGTGAAGGGGGCAAAGCGGGCGAATACTCGAACGACCGCTGCCAACGGAGCGGACGGTATGAGGGAGGACGAATGGCAGGACCATCCACAGCCCTTGAGCACCTGGCACGCCTCGCTGCGAAGGGTCTGCCGCGGCAGGGCGAAGCTGACGCGCTCGCCCGGCAGATCGAGCAGGCAATGGAGGAGATCTTTGGGGAGCGCTACCGCAAGGACACTCACTGGCTCAAACGGGTGCGCTACATGGAAGGCGACAGCAATGTGCCGTTTGCCGGCTTCGTGCATCCGGAGAGCCCGTCCAGCGGTCAGTATGGCGGTATGTCGCTCATCTGGTTTCCTGTGCGCGGCGACGAAGACGCCCCAGGGGCCTCACTCATTACATTCGTCTGCGGCACGCGCGGGCTGGCACCGGATGAACAAATTCTGGGCCGTCCGGGTCACGCACGAAATCTTGAAGCCCTCAAACGCTATCTTGCGGAGCACGTTGGAGTTCGGATGTGGTGCAAGCACGACCCGGCAAACCTTTCCCAAACCGTGCCAGAGGTAGTGCGCCGTTCCCATCCCCGTTTCAAGGATGTCTTCGGCCGCTATGGCGAGTACCTCTACGCTATGGCGGAACTGCCTCAAGATGACACGGCGGCCGTGGCGGTCTTTTCAGCGTTCCTTGATCTTTACGCTTGGGAGCGAGGCTGGACGCCGCTTTCGAGTGCTCAGGACGAAATACAAAGTCTTCAGAACGCTTTACGGAGCAAGATCTTCCCATCTGTCAAGCGGAAGGACGTTGTTGACCTTCTCTTCGAACGGCGCTTCGTGATCCTTCAGGGACCGCCAGGTACCGGCAAGTCACGGTTGGCTGACCAAATCCTAAAGCAGGATTTCCGCGGGAGTGGGATGAGTGTCCAGTTCCATCCCGCCGTTACCTACGAAACGTTTATCTCCGGAATCGCTCCTCAAGTCGGGTCGGGCAACCTGACTTTTGCAGTTCGCAGTGGCACCTTGGTGGACGCTATTCAACAGGCAGGTCGCGAGCCCTATCTCCTTCACATCGATGAGATCAATCGGGCCGACCTAGGGAGCATTCTCGGCGAAGCCATCTATCTGTTGGAAGCACGCGAGATCTCCCAAGGACAAGCCCGTCAGGTCCGCTTGCCCCAACCGCTTTCCGATGGTAGGCAGGAGATTAGTATTCCTCCGAACCTCTACATCCTCGGAACGATGAACAGCGCGGACCGATCCATCGCGATATTGGACCTCGCCGTTCGTCGAAGGTTCGCATTCGTGGACATTTGGCCCAATCTTGAGGTGGTTGAAGACCAAGGGCTGGAACTCGGCACCACAGCTTTCGCCTATCTCATTGATATCTTCCGGCAGTATGCCAACGAAGACAGCCTCTGCCTCCTGCCCGGACACGCCTATTTCCTGGCCGACAGTGAGGCGGAGCTTCGTAACCGCCTGCAATTCGAGTTGCTGCCGCTGCTCAGGGATTACATCCGCGATGGGCGTGTGAGGCAGTTTGAGTCAGAGTTGCGTGCTTACATTGGATGGCTTGAAGGCGAGCTTGCGTTGAATGCCTAGGACAACTGCCCGCCGCCAATGGCAGTCTCCGAGTCGCTCGCCGCTGCGCCTGACCGACTCTGGGTCACTGACCGTTCAGGCGAAACAACTGGGGTTGCAGGGGCGAGAGGGCGGCTGGACAACCTTTGGTGAGTCGTTCCTTGCGGCCAACCGGGCAGCACTTGACTCATTGGACGTCAGCGCTCACTTTGACTTTGCCCCCTCCGCCCTGCTGCTAAGGCTTCGCGCGGGAGGACGAGTCGGTGCGGTACCGCTTCGTTCACCCATTACCCAGAAAGTCATTGGTGGCATTATTGTCGAACCACGGTTCGGGTGGAGCGGCATTGGTAGAGTCTTGGAAGCGGTCGGTTGGAGTGCGTCTCCGGAGATCCTGCACTTTCCGCTGGTGCCGGGAAGCGCTCGTGATGTGCCCCCATGGGTTCTGGCAGGCCCGATTCTCCACGCCTTCGCGGACCTCCTTGGCAAGACAACAAGAGGATTTAGGGCGGCAGCGCAGACGCGCGAGATGCCTCGCGGCCGAATAGACTGGAAGCGCTACTGCAACCGCCAGATCCCCCGTGGACACCTCCATCGTCTTCCCTGCATCTTCCCTATGCTGGGACCAGACCAGATGCTCCTGTCTTTCGTGCACTGGGGACTGCAGCGTGTTCTGCAATCATTGCTCCCTTATGTGACGACGGACCCTATTGCGCGAAGGTTGTCAGCGTTTGGCGAATCGCTGGCGGCCCTCGTGAAGGACTTTCCTCTTCGCCAGCCGTCCCATTTCCAGCTGGATTCTCTTCTCCGCGGCAGTGGCCTGCCTAGCGAAGCGCTCCGCAATGGTGTCCAGTGCCTAGGATGGCTGGTGGATGAAAGAGGACTAGCGGGGCTCAACCAGACGGATGGTCTGGCGTGGCGTCTTGCCATGCACGATCTCTTCGAGGCGTGGGTCGCGACTCTCGCCAGAGCTTGGGGCGCCTCTTTCGGGGGATCGGTAAGGGCAGGCCGGGAAGGCCACGTGCGGATCCCCATTCGCTGGGAGACGACGGGGGCGGGGAGTCTCAAGGAGCTTATCCCGGACATCGTCGTTGAGGCAGGTGACACCATCGCCATTATTGATGCGAAGTACAAAGCGCATTTTGAAGAGATGGATGACGCTCGGTGGAGCGAGATCGCGGAGGAGAGCCAAGAGGAGCATCGTCGCGATCTTCACCAGATTCTTGCCTACTGCGCTGCATACGACGCGCCGCGGGTTGTGGCGACGCTTGTCTATCCGATGCTCCCTGCCACGTGGCGTCGGCTCAAGGAGCAGGGACGCTCTGTGACCCGCGCGATCATCCCCGGGCACGGCCGTCAGATTGAGCTTCGGCTTGCCGGTGTGCCTTTGATTCTTGACTCTCCCTCCCTCTGTCAGGAGATAGTGGAGGCTTGGGGACCTTTGCGTTAGCCTGAGAAGCGGCGATACAAGCGCTCAGCCGGTTCGAACTCGCGCCAACCCTCGTCCTTAGCACGCTGGAACACTCGGACCAGTTCGACAATGCTTCGCCCTTCCGGGTCCGTGACCGGCGCATCGGTTTCTTTGAGTCCTTCGAACTCGTGCCAGCAATGGTCGTCGTCGTAAAGCCTCGTAGTGAGCCACAGAAATATCTCGGGGACCTCCACTTGATCCGCAATAAAGTAGAGCCCTTCCGAGCAGACTTCCCGGATCTGCTGTTCCGCATCCTCCACACTGAGAGACGGGTCGCCCTGCACGACGATCTCACCGAACGCCTTCCAGTTGGACGCGTCGCGGTACATGTAACTGAAGCAGACGTTTCGAGCCATCGGTTTCCCTCCTGAACGATGTCCTTTCGCTTTCGGGTTGCCCTTCACAGCCGTTTGATTGATTAATGCGGGCAACAGGCCTTGTCGAAAAGTGAAACCAGCTTAGCCGGCTCAGCCTGGCCGGTCCACGGCCTATGAGTATCATCCGGGGTTGTCAGTGGGACCGGGGAAGGTTTTCATCTGGAGGAACGGCCGAGGGTGGTTGCGCCGCCTCACCGGTCCCCTGCTCACCGGGGAGAGGGCTTTTCCGTGCTCCCGGCTGGCCGTGCACCCTGCGTTTCTCTGGGCAGCACTCGCGGGCGGCAACACGCAAACCGCCGCCAGAAGAACGGGAGTGCATCGGGGTGAGGCCGAAGCATCGTGACGCAGGACTCCTGGCTCAAGGCTCTCGACCTGAACCGTCAGCCGCGCACATCGAGACCGCGAGCTGCAGGATGTGGGTTTCGACTCGTCCGGCTTCACCGGACGGTTCAAGCAGCGTAGGGGGTAAGTTCGGAGAACAAGCTCCCGCAACTCCGAAGCGTGCCGAACAGACTCTCAACCTCCCCCGCTTCCTTTACTGTGCCCTGATGCCTGAGTCCGGCTTTTCCGATACCATGCACAGCGCCGCAACGGGCGAGCACAAAGGCGGGAAAGGCTGGAATGAAACGACACGCTCTTGTCACGGGAGGGGCCGG
>JBBFLP010000209.1:2971-5752 GCA_037478975.1 Armatimonadota bacterium | reverse complement strand
TCGGCCACGGTGGACTTCGGGTTCCTGATCGAGAACGGAGAGATCACGAGGCCGGTGGCGGGCACAATGGTGGCGTCAGGCGGCCGGGAGCTGCTGGAAGGGATCGAGGCGATCAGTTCGGATGCGCGCATCGAGCCAGGCTGCGTGATGCCCACTGTCCTGATCCGGAGCATGCGGGTCGCCGGTGGGAAGTAGCCCGGCAATGCGCTGCTCCCGGCATCCAGCGGTGGAGACGTCCCTGACCTGCTCTTCGTGCGGGACGCCCATCTGTCCTGACTGCTCCGTGCCCGCTCCGGTGGGCATCAAGTGCCCAGAATGCTCCCGGCACGCGCGAACCGTCTCGGACGTGCCTGCGGCGAACATCCTGCAATGCATCGCGGTCACGGTGCCCGTCTCCCTTCTGGCAGCTCTGGTGGCCCAGTCGCTGCCATTCTTCTTCATCGCGGTTCTGGCATATGGATGGGTGGTGGGCGAGGCAGCTTATCTCTCCTCAGGACGCCGCAGCGGCCGGGCTGTCGAGATCATCGCCGTGCTGTCTGCAGTGGTAGGCCTGCCTGGCGTGCGGGCTGCGTTTGCCCTGCTATCCGCCGGTGACCGCAAGATCTCCTGGCTCGCCGTCACCGGGCTGACTGAGCCATTCACGCTCGCCGGGATCCTGATCGCCGCTTTCATCGCCTCCAGCCGCATCCGCTTCCGCTGAAACCTCCACATCGCCGGGCCAGGCGGGTCCGTCCCCTACCCCCGCTACTGCAAGGCGGTACCAAAGTTCCATTGCAGAAATGTTACAGGAGGCGCACTATTAGGCCACAACAGCCTGACGGGCCGGCCGGGCCTTAAGAAAAAGGGGTCCGGCGGAGCACCTTCCGCTGTCAACGCAAGCTGCCGGAGGGTTCGAGCACCATGAGGAAAGCGTTGATCGTCGCGCTGTCGCTGGGGGCGTGTCTAGCGGCGGGGTTCGCGGGAATGTCCGTGAACCTTGCCCAGGAGGCCCCGGCGGAGCCCACCTATGTCGGCCCGGAGGTCTGTAAGGCCTGCCACGCCGACAAGGTGGAAAGCTACGAGCTGGGCACCCACGGGGTGAAAGACGACCCCCGCACCCCTGCCGCAAAGGAAGGATGCGAGTCCTGCCACGGCCCCGGCTCCGAGCACGTGAAGACCGGTGGCGGAAAGGGAGTTGCGGGAATCGTCGCCCTGGATCCCACCGCACGCACCACTGCCGAGCAGAAGAACGAGCTCTGCCTCTCCTGCCACACCAAAGGGAAGATGGCCCTGTGGCACGGGAGCGCCCACGACCGGCGGGGAATCGCCTGCAGCGACTGCCACAGCGTCCATAAAGGCCATCCGCGCAACCTGACCGCCGACACGGCCACGGAGCTGTGCGTCCGCTGCCACAAGGATGTCAAAGCCGACCTGCAGCGGCCATCGCACCATCCCCTGCGCGAGGGCAAGATGGAGTGCAGCGACTGCCACAACCCGCACGGAACAGCCACGGACGGGCTGATCGCGGCGAACTCCATCAACGAGAACTGCTACAAGTGTCACGCAGAAAAGCGTGGTCCCTTCCTGTGGCAGCATCCGCCGGTGACGGAAGACTGCACCAACTGCCATCGCCCGCACGGCTCTTCGCACGAGAAGCTGCTGACGGCGAAGATCCCTTACCTGTGCCAGACCTGCCACTCAAATCCGCGGCATCCGGGGTTGCTGTATGCCATTCCGTCCAACGCGGCGGGGCAGTCTGTCTATGTGGCGCTGAATAACCGCGCTTTCTACCGGTCTTGCCAGAACTGCCACGTGCAGGTGCACGGCAGCAACCATCCGTCCGGGAAGACCTACACGAGGTAAGGAGGGACCTGAGATGAGACAACTCCTGCTTGTCTTCGGCATTCTCTGTCCGGCCGCTCTGGGCGGACCGCTTGCGGCGCAGACGGGCCAGACTCCGGACGACGTGCGCCGCCATACCTCGCTGGACATCCACTGGAGGGCCGTGTCCGGCGAAAGGGAGTCGGCGCGCTTCCAGGAGTATCGCGACGTCCCGTCCGGTCCGGCGGGATCCTTCGAACAGACCTTCCATCACGGAAGGAAGAACTATCTGTTCCAGTGGGACCGCGTCGGGCAGAGCGACCAGTATATCGGCATCCGCGGGGGGCGTCAGGGAGATTACAGGCTGGAACTCTTCCACGACAAGATCCCTCACCGCTTCGCCTTCGACGCGCTCACGCTTTACTCCGGGATCGGCACAGGAAACCTGACGATACCGGCATCCATCCGCGCCACGCTTCAGGCCAGCACCTCGCCGCAGGATCTGGCGGCGCGTGTCAATGCGGCGCTCGCTTCGGACGGGAGGTTGTATGACATCTGGCTGAACCGCAAGACCACGGGCACGCGGATGGACTTCATCCTCTCGGACCCTGTGACAGTGCATCTGGGGTGGCAGACGGAGCGAAGGGACGGAGGGCGGCCGTTCTTCGGGTCGTTTGGCATCGGCAGCACGGTGGAGGTGGTGGAGCCCATCAACTATGACACCACCGACGTCAATATCTCGGCGGAGTATGCCCTGAAAGGCAACTATCTGAGCGCCGCGTTCCATTCATCCCGCTTCGACAACAACATCGGCGAGCTGGCGTGGGACAACCCGTTCCGGCTGGTGGATTCCACGGGGCCGACCGCGTATCTGAACACCTATCAGGCGGGACCGGCCAGAGGGCTACTGGACCTGTATCCGGACAACCGTTTCACCAGCTTCACGCTCACCGGAGCGGCCACGCAGCTTCCGGCCAGGGG
>JBBFLP010000209.1:0-2871 GCA_037478975.1 Armatimonadota bacterium | reverse complement strand
CGTTACGAGCATTCCCGCCGGCGATGGGACTCCTACGACTACACCGTGCCGTTCCCGGGAAATCCTCAGCCGCCGCAGCTTCCCTGGTTGCGGAAGTATGACGAGGCCAACCGGGACCGGAACCTGTTCCGTCTTCTGGCCGCGGCCTACCCCTCGGAGTTCTGGAGCGTGACGGCCAGTGTGGGGATGGGCAAGGACTCTTACCCGGATTCCCCGTTCGGACTGACCCGCAGCAGGCAGAGCGACATCAGCCTGGATGTGGACTACACCACTCCGGCGGGGGCGACATTCTTTGCGTTCGCCAGCCGGGAGCGCTACACCAACGACCAGGCGGCCAGACAGTGGGTGCCTGGAGCCGCCGGGGATCCGTATGTGACGGACACAGGCTTGAGCTCCCCGAACAACTGGACCGCCCGGGGGCGCGACCGGGTGACGACGCTTGGGGCCGGGATGACTGTCCCGCTGCAGCCGGAGAAGCTGGACCTGCAGGTGACGGCGTCCTATTCACGAAGCAAGGGACGGATCTCGTTTTCAGGGCCGCTGGCCGACAACGTGCCTAACCCTGTTCTGGATTTCGAGGACGCGGATACCAGTAAACTGACCCTGGTGGATGCTCGGCTGCGCTATCGGGCCAGCCGCACCCTGTCCGTGTCGCTGGGATACGCCGTGGAGTCCTATGACACCCGTGACTTCCAGGACGGCGCGCCGTATGTGCCGGTGACGGGAACAGGAGCATACAACGGAGCCCTGCTGATGGGGACTCTGTTCCGGGACTACACCGTGCAGACACTCTACGGCCGCGTGCAGTACCGGTTCTAAAGGCCACAAAAAGGAGGCCGGAAGAGATGCAGAGATCACTGACATTCAGACTGAACGGCGCGCTGGCTGCGGTTCTGATTCTGGCGGTGGTGTTTTCGGCTGCCGGTGAGATCCGGGCCGCCGCCATCCACGAGGCGGCAAAAAAGGGAGACATTGCGGCCATCGGAACGCTGCTGGACAAGGATGCAGCTCTGGTCAACGCGCGGGACCGCGAGCACCAGGGCACATACGAGGTGGTCGGAAAGGACTGGACCCCGCTGCACTGGGCGGCCTACAGCGGACAGGCCGGCGCCGCCACGGTCCTGCTGGACCGCGGGGCCGACCCGAAGGCGCGGGACGCCTTCGGGTTCACTCCCCTGCACTACGCGGCGACGAAGGAGCTTGTGGACCTGCTGCTGGACCGCGGGGCGGACATCAACGCCCGCAGCCGGAGCAACGGATGGACGCCGCTGCACCGTGCCGCATTCACCTCCAATGTGGAGGTGGCCCGGGAGCTCGTGGCGAGGGGCGCCAATGTGGACGCACGGGACCGGCTGGGCAAGCGCCCCCTTCACTATGCCGCGGGATGGGCTCAGACGCCGGAGATGGTGCGCTTGCTCATTGCGGGCAAAGCGGATGTGAACGCACGGGACTTCGCGGGCTGGACTCCGCTGCACAACGCAGCGTATGCGGGCAAGGTGGAGATGGCCCGGCTGTTGCTGGACGCCGGAGCGCGGGCGTCTGCCGAGGATGACTTCGGGATGACTCCGCTGGCGCAGGCTCGCGCGGCGGGCAGGGAGGAAGTGGCCAAGCTGCTGGAGCGGTCCCGCTAGACCGGACTCTTCTGCGAAAGAACTACGCGGCCTGCCCCATCCGGGGCGGGCCGCACGATTTTTTGCGAGAAGGATGGCCCGGAATGATTCTGCGGTATGGTAGAATGGTCTATGTGGAGCAATCCGAAACCCTGGTCGCCCAGGTACCGCCATCCCTGCGCATTTCCCTTACGGAGGTGGATGAGTGAGATTCTACCTTGTGCGTTGGACTCTGCTGGCTGTCGCCGCGCTGTGTCCCGCGGCCTGCGGCGGTGCTATGAATGTCCGCATTAGCGATCTTCAGCATCAGCCTCAGCCGCCAAACCCCGTGCAGGTCTTCGGACGGGTCACACGGGTGAACCCCTTGACACTGACGGACGGCAAGTGGAGCATCCGGGTGGACGGAGTGGCTAAGGCCGAGCCCGGCCAGTTTCTGTATGTCATCGGGGACTGGGACGGACAGCGCCTGCTGGCGAGCTCGACGCCACGCGTCTTGAAACGTGTCTACCCCAAGTATCTGTCGCTGGGCGACAGCATTACCTACCATCCCCCGCTTCCAAGCATCGGCTGGTACGGCGCGTGGGGAATGAAGGCATCGGCTCAGGATAAGGACTACGTTCACCTGGTGATGGCAATGATGCGCTCAGCGGACCCGGGGAACGCCGTGGAGCACTATAGTAGCCATGGAGCTAACCAGGAAGGCGGCAAGATCATCCACATCCTAGGAAAAATGGACACCTACAAGAGCTACAAGGCCGATCTCATCACGTTGCAGATCGGGGAGAACGACGGCGACCTGACGGTAGACCAGTTCCGGGCATACTACGAGCAGGCGTTGGATGCTTTGCTGAACAACAGCCCTCGCCCGCGAATCTTCTGCTTCGGGGTGTGGAACCCTTCTTCAAGTTACCTGCCTCACACCCGCGAATATCAGTTCGAGGCCGCGATGAAGGCCGCCTGCGAGGCGCGGGAGATCCCCTTCCGCTCTCTGAAGGATGTGGCCACTAATCCCCTGTGCCACGACCCCGGTGGAGGCGCAGTGAACTGGCATCCCAACGATGCCGGGATGCAGGGCTATGCGGATCTCTTCTGGGATGCCATGGGCCCGGAGCTGACAGGCGACTAGAGCAGGTCTCGTCCAGAAGTTATGCCCCGTGACCCCGGCCGGCGCCTTGCAGCGCCGGCCGCGGGCTTTCCTGCAAACGTATTGCATCTGTTGACGGCGTTTCCGGGCTTGTGCTAACATCCCCGTGTCCTGCGG
>JBBFLP010000208.1:0-5785 GCA_037478975.1 Armatimonadota bacterium | reverse complement strand
ATGTACACCGTTCCTTCCCCGTGGGGAAGATACGGGGTGCCGAAGTTATACTGCCAGTAGCTGTTGGGAACGTTCACCGCGTAGCAGTACCAGCCGATGATCTCCTGAAGCGGCCTGCGCTCCTTGGGCTCCAGCTCTGTGATCTTGTAAGGGATGACTTCCCCGGTCGCGGGATCCCGGACATAGTTCCCGCTGCTGTCGGTCATCAACCAGAGCTGGGGCGCCAGGTTGTTGCCGTCCGGACGGCCGCGTGCCGGGATCCAGGTGCACCCGTAGCCGTATTTGTAGCGTCGTCCGTAATAGCCGCTCTGCGCGTTCGGGCAGATCCAGATCTTCTCGTCCTTAACGTATGTCTTGAAGCCTGGATGGAAACGGTAAGCCCATCCTGCAACAGGGAAATCCACCACCGGACCGTTGATATACTGATTGTAGCGCCCGGCGACTTTGCCCCGTTCGGATGCAGGCACCTCGGTGGGACAGCGGCCGTTGTAGTCGTCAATATACATCATCGTGGCCAGCCCGAATTGCCGGCCGTGGGAGAGACAGGCGGAGAGGCGCGCCCGGTCTCTGGCTCGCGCGAAAACCGGGAAGAGGATTGCCGCGAGGATGGCGATGATGGCGATCACCACCAGCAGCTCGATCAGCGTGAAACCGCGGCGTGTTGTCGTCATTTTGGTTCCCTCCATCCGGGGAACAGCAGACACTGTCCGCATAATCCCTCGCAACGGACGGCCTGCGCTCCCAATCTCATGTGTAGGCATATCGGTCCTTCATGTCAAGGGTGGGAAGCAAAATTGGTGGGATAATCCTTCAAATTTCCAGCCGGAACCCGGGAGAGGAGTCTCCGGTAGAAGGAGAGAAGAGGGGGGAACAGGGTTCTTGACCGCGACCGGACTCCCGGCCGCTGCGCCGCTGCAGGCCGCGGTCACGACCGGCTCTGCAGGAGGATACTGTTGACAGGAATCAGGACGGGAATCGCGATAGCCGCTGCGGTGGCCGTGGCTGTCTCTTTCACGGGATGCGGCAAGAAGCAGCAATCTGGAACGGACGCCGGGGCCGGCGCGCCGCCGGCTGTAGAGGCGCCGCCTCCACCGGTGGCGAAGGCCGGGGACTTCGAGGCCACCTGGAAAGACCTGGCTGCCCGGCGCAAACAGGTGAAGTCGTATGAGATGGTTCTGACGCACGAGGGCAAAAAGTCCCGGCACGCCCTGAAAATGGACGGGGACCGCATCGTGCGGATGCGAGTGGATATGGGGCCGGAAGGCTGGATGCTGGCGCAGTTCGACAAAAAGGTGAACTATGTCTTCGACCCTCGCGCCGGAATGGTGATGAAGATGCCGATGTCCGCCAAGGAGGCGGAGTCGGCAACGGGTGATCAGTTGCCGAGCGTCGAGGAGCTGAAGGTCAGCAAGCCGAAGGTCAGTGACGACAAGGTGGACGGAGTGGCCTGCTGGCGGGTGGATTCGCCGGACGCCGGCTCCGCCTGGCTGGACAAGCAGTACGGGTTGCTGCGCCAGGTAAAACAGGGGGATCTGATTCAGAAGATCGCCTACGAGCGCATCAACGCAGTCCCCGACAGCTACTTCGAGTTGCCCCCTGACGTCAAGGTTCAGGACATGTCCAGCATGATGAAAAACATGCCGAAGTCTGCCGCCCCCCGGTGAGGATCTGAAGCGGAATCGAGTTTTTGGTGGCCCTGGTGGGGATGCCTCCCTGCCGGGGCCGTTTCTGTGTCAGAGCGCGGTGGTGGCCCCTGGGGAAGACGGCGTTTCGCTGATCTCTTTCAGCAGCTCCTGCGCGCGCCTGTTGCCGGGATGCCGCTCCAGTGCCTTGCGGGCGTGCAGAGCTGCCTGCTCCCGGTCGCCTGTGGCCAGGAGGGCTGCGGCCAGGCGCTGGTGTCCCACGGTGGAATTCACGGCGCGGTTGTAGCGCACGGAATCCCGCCAGAGGGTGACCGAGTCGCGCCAGACGTTGCAGCGGAGTGCCGTCTTCAGGCTGAACAGCAGGAACGTGATGGTGACGATGGCGTAGAACGTCGCCCGGTCGGCGGGGATGTGCAGGCGCTTCAGGATGTCGTGGCAGATCAGCCCCGCCACGACGAACAGTCCGAAGTCTGCCAGATACATGAAGTGGTTGGCGTACGGCGCGAACTTAACCACGTAGCCGAACGGGATGAACCCCAGGATGGGCGTGGCCAGCAGCACGAACCAGGCCAGCCCGAACCCGTAGTCGCGGGAGAGCATCAGCATCCAGACGGTGGCGGTGATGAAGGCGATGGAAAGCGAGGTGGCCACCACCATCCACCACCCGGGATGGCTGGATGCGTAGAGCACGGAGAGATTGATCGGGACAGTCAGCTTCAGCAGATAGAAGCCGATGGCGGTCCAGGCGTTTGCGCGGGAGTAGAACGACATCTCATCGGCGGCCGGCTCCGGAGCCACTCCGGCCTGCGCCCGGAGCGCAAGATACCCGAGCGCTGCGGCTATGGCGAAGAACGGGACCTTCTCCAGAAGCTCCAGCCTGCGGTCGTGTCTGCGCTGCTGGTAGTCCACAATGAGCAGCATGAACGGCAACAGGGCGGCCATCGGTTTGGAAAAGAGCGCCATCGCATAGAGCACAATCGCCCCGGCATAGCACGCCCGGCAGTCCTTCTGGATGTAATGGACATAGGCGTGCAGGCAGAGGAAGACGAATGTGCCGCTCAGGACATCCTTGAGGTCCGACGCCCAGGCCACCGCATCCACGTGAAGTGGATGTGTGCCCATCAGCAGCCCGCTGATCAGCGCCGCCGTACGGTTCCGGAACAGTCTCCAGACCAGCAGATAAGCCAGCACAGCATTCAGGGCATGCAGCGCCAGGCTGAATGCGTGAAAGCCCGCCGGATTCTCGCCCCACAGAGCGTACTGCACCATATACGCCGTGAAGACCATCGGATAATACGGGCGGCTCTGCAGGTCGCCCCAGATGGCCTTCAGATTCGACCAGCTGAGCTGCTGGATGCGCGGGTTCTCGGTGATGTAGGCCGGGTCATCGAAGTCCACAAAGCCGTTGTTGAGGGCGGGCAGGTAGATGAAGATGGTGACGGCCAGCACCAGCAACGCATCCAACACCCGCTGCCGGCGGGCGGAACGGTCGGCGTCGGCCGCGTCTGAAGTATTTCTGTGATCTGGCTGGTCGGTCACTCGGGCAATCTGTACCTGGCTCCAGTCGGGCGCCAGGCGTTCGTTCCGCAGTTTTGGGCCGCCTTCAGAGCTGCCCTCCAGCGACCCTTTCGCCGGACGAGCTTCTGCATCCTTCCTCTGGCGCCCGAACCGGCGATTTCTGCCCGGCCTTATCTTGTGCGGGGTTGACCGTAAGGCCGGCAATCGGCCAAAATGCGTTTCCGGCGGGAGGGCGCGCTGCGGCGCGGTTCGCCGTCCTCCCGGAACCCTCTTCGCTTTTTGGAAGGATGCCTCCCTATGCGTGAGCCGCCGTCGAAACAGGAGCTGGAAGAACGCATCGAAAAGCTCTTGAGCCAGGGGCCTGTGGATTTTATCCGCGAGGCCATCATCCAGGACCTGAGGGAAGGGCGCTTCGACCGGGTGGCCACCCGGTTCCCTCCGGAGCCCAATGCCTATCTCCACATCGGTCACGCTAAAGCGCTCTGGATAGACTACGGCATCGCTCAGGACTTCGGCGGTACGTTCAATCTGCGCTTCGATGACACGAACCCGCTCAAGGAGGAACAGGAGTTCGTGGAGGCGATCATCGAGGACGTCCGCTGGCTGGGAGTGGACTGGGAGGACCGGCTCTACTTCGCTTCGGACTATTTCGAGCAGATGTACGAGTGGGCGCTGGATCTCATCCGCAAGGGTGACGCCTATGTCTGCGACCTGAGCCCGGAAGAGGTGGCCGCCACACGCGGCACCCCGACCGAGCCGGGCATCCCCAGCCCGTACCGCAACCGCAGCGTGGAGGAGAACCTGGATCTGTTCCAGCGGATGCGCGCCGGAGAGTTTCCCGACGGCTCCCGCACCCTGCGCGCCAAGATTGACATGGCCTCGCCCAATATGAACATGCGGGACCCGGTGATGTACCGCATCCGCCACGCCGAGCACCACAGGCAGGGCAACAAGTGGTGCATCTACCCGATGTACGACTGGGCGCACGGACTGGAGGACTCCATCGAGGGGATCACTCATTCACTGTGCTCGCTGGAGTACGAGAACCACCGCCCGCTGTACGACTGGTTCCTGGACCGGCTGGGCATCTATCATCCGCGGCAGATTGAGTTCGCTCGCCTGAATATGACCTACACGGTCATGAGCAAGCGCCGCTTCATCGAGCTGGTGGAGGGCGGGCACGTCCGGGGCTATGACGATCCTCGCCTGCCCACTCTGGCGGGCCTGAGGCGGCGCGGCTACACGCCGGAAGCCATCCGCGAGTTCTGCCGGCGCATCGGGATCGCCAAGACGGACAGCGTGGTGGACGTGGCGGTGCTGGAGGACTGCATCCGAGAGGATCTGAACCGCCGCGCTAACCGGGTGATGGCGGTCCTGGACCCCCTGAAGGTGGTTCTGGTGAACTACCCGGAGGACCAGGTGGAGGAACTGGACGTCATCAACAATCCGGAAGACCCCTCCGCCGGGACGCGGAAGGTGCCCTTCTGCCGGGAGCTGTATATCGAGCGGGATGACTTCCGGGAGGAACCACCGCCCAAGTACTATCGCCTGGCTCCCGGGAGGGAGGTGCGGCTCCGCAACGGTTATTTCATCCGCTGCGTGGACGTTGTGAAGGACGCCGACGGCAACGTCGTGCAGCTGAACTGCACATACGATCCGGAGACACGCGGCGGCGATGCTCCGGACGGCCGAAAGGTGAAGGCCACCCTGCACTGGGTTTCGGCGCGGCACGCGCTGGAGGCCGAGGCGCGCCTGTATGACCATCTCTTCCTGAAGCCCGACCCGGACGACGTTGAGGAAGGGCAGGATTTCACCGCCAATCTGAACCCGCAATCGCTGGTGGTGAAGACCTGCTTTGTGGAGCCGAGCGTCGCCGGAGCCGCTCCGGGCACGAAGTATCAGTTCGAGCGGGTGGGCTACTTCTGCGTGGATCCGGATTCCACGCCGGAGCGGCTGGTCTTCAATCGGACTGTGACGCTCAGGGATACGTGGGCCAAGATCGAGAAAAAGATCCTGGCGCAGGAGCCCGCTCGCGCGGAAGCGGCAAAGTGAACCTTTGGGCCGCGGTTTGCATCGCGGGAAAGTGTTGACAAATCGCGGCCGAAGAAGGTATTTATATGGTGGTCGCTGCCGAATAGCTCAGTTGGGAGAGCGCCTGACTCTGGATCAGGAGGTCCTAGGTTCGAGCCCTAGTTCGGCAGTGTTTCTTTTTGTACGCCTCACGGCCCGGTGGAGGTGTCCTTCCCGCAGCCCGGGATGCGGAAACCCTCCCGCCGTCGGCCGTTTATCCCCCTACGGAAGCGCGGCATGAGCAAAGAAGGTTTCCTCACTCTGCTGGGAGCAGTGTTTCTTGGCGCTCTCGGGCAGATCTCCATCAAGGCCGGCGTGATGCATCTAAAAGAGGCCTTCGGCGAGAATCTCAGCATCCCGCTCATTCTGAAGAATCCGGTAAGGGTTCTGCTGAGCCCCTGGATCCTGGGCGGGTTCACGGCGTATGCCTTCAGTTCGCTGATCTGGCTGACGCTGGCCTCGCGCTACCGACTGAGTCTGATCTACCCCATGGTGGCGATGGGGTATGTGTTCGTGGTTCTCGGTTCCATCGTGGTCTTCCACGACCGTCCCAC
>JBBFLP010000207.1:4560-5820 GCA_037478975.1 Armatimonadota bacterium | reverse complement strand
TCCCCAGCAGGTGACCCCGCTGGTGCTGGACATCTCGGTGAAGTAGACTTTCTTGTTGTCGTCTCCGTTTGCGATCATCGCGGAACGGCCGTCCACGTGCGGGTTGACCTTCCAATTCACCGCATCCGGCGGCCGGTTCGTGAACAGATAAGGATGCCAGGCCAGCGCATCCATAAACTGGTTGCCGATGGTGTTGTAGATGGTCGCATAGTGCCGGTTCGCACCGTTGGCATATCCCGGCCCGATGACCACCGCCTGCGGGTCCGCCTGCTTTGCCGCCAGATAGCCCGCTCGAACCATAAACGCCATCTGCTCCTGGGTTCCGGACCAGCACCAGTTCTGATCTGGCTCGTTCCAGAGTTCCCAGTGTTTTACGCGATCCTTGAAATGCGACACCACATCCCGGACGTAGTTCGCCCAGGGCTCGGTGTCCAGGTAATCATAGAACACGCGTACTTCGGGGTGCGCCGACATCGCCGGCAGAACAACCCGGAACTCGTCTATCTGATGCCCTGAACCGGACCCGGAGATGGAGATGCCGACCTTGAGAGGATATGAGAAATCCTGCTGGAAGGTGTGCGTCCACTGGTAGCCACCGTCTGGACCCGTAAGGCTGTTGGAGGACGTGAAGCAGGTGTATGTGGAGCCCTGCTTTCGCACGACGATCCATCGCGGAGCAAGAACCATCCAGCCCAGTTCCCCGCTCATCCCTATGCGGGTGATCTCGCCATTGCGGCACTGGACCAGATACGGCCGCCCCTGGTCGGAAGTCAGGCAGTACCGGAACCAGTTCTGCTCATCCTGATAGATCATCACGCCGCAGTGTCCACCCGGCATCGCAGTCACGCGCATCTGGACGGTGAAGTCGCCGTGGCCGGTGAGGGTCTGATGGAGGAAATGCCCGCGCGTAAGCAGGGTGGCGGAGGAATCCACGCGGAGATGGCCCGGAGCGGACTGGTTCACATCCCAGGATCCCGGTGCGTCCATCCACTGCCATCGAGGGTCCAGCGTGGTGGAACTGAAGGTCTCTTGCCCGATGCTCCCTTCGATCAACCCGAGCTGAGCAGTGATGGTGCCAGTGACGTGATCGTATGTGTAGTCAGTGTTCAGCTCATACTTCGTATCGTAGGCGTCGTAACTGACCTTCACTTTCGAACCGTTCGCCGGCGTCTTGCCGTGCAACCAGAACAGGTTGTTGTTGCGGAACAGGATGCGCCCGCGGAAGTCGGCCATGAAGTGCGTGGCTCCATCTGGTGACTC
>JBBFLP010000207.1:2970-4460 GCA_037478975.1 Armatimonadota bacterium | reverse complement strand
GTCACATACTGCTGCAGGCCGTTCCAGGGAATCTCGTAGCGCACCCCCTTGATGTTGCCCTGTTTCAGCCACTGGTGAAGGTCGGGCGTCTTGACCGGGTTGACCCCCTGGGGCCCGTTGACTCCCCAGAAGCAGTATTCGCCAGGCTGGAAGGTCGTCTTCGGGAGCTCTGTGGAATCGGAATAGAGGGTAAGCCAGGCTGCATCATCCGGATTGGAGGTGGCACGCACCCCATCGGTCAGGATGGTGTGGGCACGGGCATTTCCGCTGTCCGCGCAAACGGGCGCGGACAACAAAGCGAGCAGCAGGAGTATCCACGGAGCATATCTCATAGGGGTCTCACCTCGGGCGTCCGCCCGGTCACCTCACTACTCCCCAGCCCATCCCGGCGCGGCGGGTTTCTCTGGCGGCTCCAGCCGCCCGGCCACGCCTGACGCTTCCTATGCGCCAGGCGCAGTCCTTCTTTTTGGATTGTTCCATAGACCCAATCCGCTCCGTAGATGCAGCCGAACAGGCATCAGAGACGGCTGACCTCATTCATCGGGTTGCCACTGTCTCCTTGGAGGGGTGCAGAAAAACTCCACGTGCCACAGAGGCGGCATACACGAAAGGCACGACTGCACACACCGGCACGGCAGCCAGGGACGAGAGCGAAGTGAATGCTCTCCGGCCCATGCGCCGCACATGGAGCCACCAGATCCCCAGCAGGCAGATCGCGCTCCAGACAACTGGAGGCCAGAGCGGAAGGGATGCCACGGCAGCCAGGACGGTCGCCACAAGCCCGCCGAGATATGCCCAGTACATCTTCTGACGCAAACGCCCGAAGCGGCGACCGAAGATGGTATACACATCCGTCCAGTGGTGGAAGGTTTCGGGATGAAGACGGCGCAACAGGCGGTCGTGCCGGTATCGCCGGGCAAGGTGCAGGGGACGCTTCCAGCTGGGAGACAGCGGGCGATGAATCACTTTCGCCTTCTCCGCGAAGCCGATGCGCATGCCGTGCTCCAGCATCCGCAGCGCAAAGTCTGTGTCCTCACGGTAATGAACACGGGCGCGGCGGTCGTAGAAACGGGTGTCGAAGCCCCCGATCCGCTGAAATACCGCCCGCCTGACGAACATATTGCAGGTTGGAAACGTGCCCCCGGATGTGTTCTCGGTCTGATGTGTGAAGGGCGTGATGCGTTCCGGGTCGCCTATCTCCGTATAGCCCTCCACCGCATCGAATCCTTCTATCGCCTTCAACCCCTCCTCCAGCCACTCCGGCTGGGGTTCGGTATCCGCGTCCAGCAAGGCGATCACGGGAGCGCGCGCGACCTGGATACCGGAGTTCCGGGCGGCGCCCGGCCCGCCGTTCTCGGAACGTCGCACCAGGGTCAAAGGAAAAGGCAAATCGGCCGCCATCCCCTCGACCACTTCCGCGGACCCGTCCGTGCTGCAGTCATCCGCCACGATCACCTCGAAGCGCTGCGGGTCAAGGGTCTGGCTCCGCA
>JBBFLP010000207.1:0-2870 GCA_037478975.1 Armatimonadota bacterium | reverse complement strand
GTAGGCACAAAGGCAAACACCAGCACAACCGCCAGCGCCCACACCGCCAGCCCCATGACAGCCAGCCGAGACACTCCTATGCGGTGGATCAGCCCACATCGGTATGAGAGGAACAGCAACACGACCGTCGCCAGAATCGCGCTGGCGTAGCCTCCCGTGGAGAAAGTCAGGAAAAGATTAGCTCCAAGCAGCAGGATGAGCGCCCCCTGGACCAACCTGCCTCCCCGGATCCCATTCGCCATTGTGAGGGTGACGGCCAGCGGAAGCGTCAGGATAAGCCATTCAGCGTAGTAGGATGGCTCTGAGAAGGTTCCCAGAACCCGGTAACCACCGCCCGTCCAGTAGCGATGGCCGCTGATGGCATAGATGCCGACCGCAGCGGCGGTGAGCAGCAGCACGTTGACAGCGGTTTTCAGGAGAGCGCGCGTCCGGATGACAGAAAACACCATTACGTAGAGCATCAGGCTGTAGACGCCCCAGAACGTCTGAGTCCACGTCCGCAGGTTCAGAGAATTCAGACCCGTCGCGCCCTCCACCTCTTCGGCGGCCGCCAGCGCCCCGTACGTGAGGATGGTTGAGAGCAGGCCGGTCAAAAGATAGAGCAGCACAGGCCATTTCAGGATGTCCTCCCGGATGCTGAGTGTGCGGTCGAAGGGGACGCGCAGCAAAAACACTCCGATAGCCAGAAAGGCAAGCCAGTCGCTGGCCTTGACGTTCACCCCCAGAAGCGGCAGGACAAAGAGGTCCATCAGCGGCATTGTCATGATGACAAGCAGCACGCCGTTCTCCGCCCTGCGGAACAGCGCGACAACCGCCGCTGCCGCAATCGCGATGAAAGCAGCCTCAGCGAGCCGGCTCTGTTCCGCGGCATACCAGACTCCTACCGCACTTCCGGCCAGGAGGAGAAGAATGAGAAAATAGGCGGCCGCCCGGAGAAGGGCCGGTTGGACATCACGGCCGAAACGCCCGCGCGCGGCCATCGCTTTCATCGGGTCTCCTCCACCACCTCTTGATAGACTTCCAACGTACGCCGGGCGGAGCCGTCCCACGTGAACTCTCCGGCGCGCTGGCGGCCGCGTTCCCGCAGACTGGCGGCTACATCTTCATTGTCCAGCACCTTCCGGAGAGCATCGGCCAGGGCGTTGGGATCGCCCGGCGAGGCCAGCAGTCCGCAATCACCGACAGCTTCGGGGAGAGCCGAACAGTCAGAGGCCACCACCGGACAGCCAAAGGTCATCGCTTCCAGGACTGTCAGACCGAAGCCCTCATGGAAGCTGGGAAGACAGAACACGCTTGCGGACGCGTAGAGACGTGCAAGAGTTGCATCATCCACTGCCCCTTTCAGTACGATGTCCTCCCCGTAGGCAGATGACGCAATCTTCTTTGCCACTGTCGCGTAATCGCTTCCCTGCAAACCTGTAAGCACCAGATATCCGGCCCAGCCAGATTCCCTCAAATGCTCGAACGCATCCAGCAGTGTCAGCACACCCTTCCGGGCCGTCAGCAACCCGGCATACAGGATATACGGCCGGGGGGCCTCCGACGTTTCCCCGCCCTTCCCCTGCGGCAACTGCGCAGCCAGCCTGCGCAGGGTCTCGCTGACACCTGACGGCACCACCGTTACCTGTTCCTCCCGAAGGCCGAAAGCGGTGCGCACTTCCCAGGCTGCGTGCCGGGACACCGTCAGCACCCTTCTTGCCTTCCGCACGCTCGCGCCGGTCAACAACCTGTAGAGCGCCGCGGCCCGCCAGGATGTCCCCTGCGGCTGCTTGAGATAGATCAGGTCGTGCACCGTCACAATCATCGGCGGGTCCGCCGCAAGGGGCAGAGTGAAATCCGGGGAATGATATACGTCAGGGCGGTCCCGCCGGAGCTGTGCGGCAACTACCACCTGTTCCCACAGTACACGGCCAATCCGCGCCGGACCACGACGGACACTAGCTCCCGGCTGCGGAAGAACAACCCTGGGCCGGTTCGTATAGACCAGATATTCGTTCTCCGGGCCCACTCTCCCAAGCGCGGCCAGCAGCTCCGTCGTGTGCCGCGCAATTCCGCCAATCGCTCCAATGGGCCGCCCGAAATAGCCGACCTTCACGGCGCTCCTCCAGCAACCTCGCGATGCGAGCTCCGGCCGGGCTGACCTTCTTCCAGCGTCCGCTCGTACACTGCCACGGTCGCAGCACATATGCTTCGCCAGTCGAAAGCCCGTCCCAGTTCTCGCGCTCCCGCTGTAACCTCTTCCCGGAGCTCAGCGTCCTCCAGCACAGCAAGAAGATGCTGTGCGAGTTCCTGATGGTTACCCGGCCGGGCCAGCATCATATTGACGCCGTGCCGGAACGCGCCGTGAGTTGCGCGAGACCGTGTTGTCACGACCGGACGCCCGTGGGTCAGCGCCGCCAAAAGTGAGCCCCGGCGCATCGTTGCCCCGTCTTCGAAAGGCAGCACGACCACATCCGACGCAAGGAGCAGAGACGATGCTTCCGCACCCTCCCGGTAACCGGCCCAGAAGACATCGGAGGCGATACCGAGTCCCTCCATGAGATCTTGAAGAGATTTCCGGTAAGACTCCTCAGGGTCCGGGCAGACAACGGTCACGCTCAAGGAACGGGCGCGCATCACAGCGGCGGATGCACGCAACAGTGTCTCCACCCCCTTGCCGGGCCGCACAAACCCGAAGAAAAGCGCGACATCGTTTTCAGCAGGCACGCCAAGGGAATGCAAGATCTCTTGCCCGTGCTCGCGGGTGCCTGTCAGCGGAATGTTGCTGCCGATGGGAATGAGATCAAGCCGCTCCTGAGGCATCCAACGGCCAATCAGCTCCCGGTCCTGTGCGTTGGTGACGATGACCCGTCGCGAGAATCCCACATTCA
>JBBFLP010000206.1:0-5960 GCA_037478975.1 Armatimonadota bacterium | reverse complement strand
GCGCAGGCGGCGGTGAAGTCTCGACACGCGCGCCTAGCGGCGCGCTACTCGACCAGCGTAGGGGCGGAGTCTAGTCTAGAGTCTGGCGTCGAGCGTCTAGAGTCGGTGATGAGAAGTCGCCCTCACCCGAACCCTCTCCCGTTCTCAGGGAGAGGGTTTTTTCTCCGGTTCCTGCCGGGCACTCCGGGGCGGGTCATCTCTCCGGCGGAAAGAATGACGTCCAGATCCTCTGCGGAGAGCAGCCCTGTCTCCAGCGCCACCTCCCGGACAGTGCGCCCGGACGCCAGGGCCTCCCGCGCGATGGCCGTGGCCTTCTCGTACCCGATATGTCCCACAAGCGCCGTGGCCAGGCCAAGCGAGTTCTCGGCCAGCTGGCGGCACCGCTCCTCGTCCGCCTCGATTCCCACCACGCATTTCGTGGCCAGAAGGTCTGCCGCACCGCGCAAAAGATCGAAGCTCTTCAACAGGTTGTGTGCGATGCAGGGAAGGAAAGCATTGAGCTCCAGCTGTCCAGACTGCGCCGCCAGCGTGACGGCCAGGTCGCAGGCCTGGATCTGGAACGCCGCCTGTGCCACTGCCTCCGGCGCCACGGGATTCACCTTGCCCGGCATGATGGATGAACCTGCCTGAAGCTCCGGCAGGCGGATCTCCGCAAATCCGGCCCGCGGGCCGCTGGAAAGCAGCCGCAGATCCGCGCTGATCTTGGCCAGGTTCACCGCGGCGGAGCGGATCAGTCCGGAGACCTCCACAAAGACGTCGCAGTTCTGTGTGACGTCCATCATGTTCTCGGCGCGCGCCAGCGGCAGGCCGGTGATCTCCCGCAGAATGTCCGCAGCCACATAAAGGAAGCGCAGATCGGCGTTCAGACCGGTGCCCACCGCCGTCCCGCCCAGGTTCACCTGCCGGAGCCTCTCCCCCACGTTGTATAGCCGCCACCAGTCGCGCTTGACCGCCTGAGCCCAGGCCGCGAATTCCTGCCCCAGCGTCACAGGGACGGCATCCTGCATCTCCGTCCGGCCTATCTTCAGGACGCCGGCGAACTCGGTCTCCTTGGCCTGTAGAGCCCCCTGCAGGCGGTTCATCGCGCCGGTGGCCTCCTGCAGCAGCCGCAGGGACGCCACACGGACCGCGGTGGGAAAAACGTCGTTGGTGGACTGAGACAGGTTCACGTGGTCCAGGGGGTGGACCAGCGAGTAGTCGCCCTTGGTGCCCCCCAGAAGCTCGATGGCCCGGTTGGCCAGCACCTCGTTTGCGTTCATGTTGGCCGAGGTCCCCGCCCCGCCCTGAAGCGCATCCGTCAGGAACTGGTCCCGGAGCTCACCCGCCGCCACCTCGTCCGCGGCGCGGCAGATGACGTCGGCGATCTCCGGCTTCAGGAGCCCGGCGCGGCGGTTGGCAAGGGCACACGCTTTCTTCACCAGAGCCAGTGCACGTATCAGCTCCGGGTGAAGTCCTTCTCCCGCCAGATGGAAGTTCTGCGCGGCGCGCGCGGTGTGGATGCCGTAATACGCCTCCGCCGGGATCTCCATCTCTCCCAGCAGATCGTGTTCCCTGCGTACGGCAAGAGTAGCGTCCGGGGCCATCCGTTATTGCTGCTCCGCCGACGGCCCGGTGACCAGCCTGGTCTCGCGGGTCTCCTGCAGCACCACAGGCATCTCCTGTCCTTTCGGACCACGCAGCGGGATCTGGATGGTCCGCGAGGATTTCTCGGAGTGTACGATCATTGTCTCCGGGTCCACCAGGCGCTCACCGGACCCGCTGATGCTGAATCCGGGCAGCTCGGCCACGGGGCGCGGTCTCAGACGGAGGCGCACCGTGTCGCGTGCAAGATCGTTGGCCTGAGCCTGGAGCTTGCCCGTGTCCGTCCCGAAGGTGAACTTCAGGCGGGCAAGCTTCCTGTCGCCCTGCTGCTGCCATCCGGTGAACACTGTGACGATGTAATAGCGCGCCTGCCGCCCGTCGGGGAGGGGAGTGACCCCTTCGCTTACCCATCCGGTGCCGGGCTCCGCCGGCAGGCCGATGGCGTCTCCGATGCGCGCCCTCCAGGCGCTGGTCTCCTTCTCCTGCAGCACTTTCTCGCCCAGGGTGGCAGGCAGGGACCGTGCCATCTCTTTTGGTGCAACGCGCAGAGCCGCGTCGAGGACGCTGCCGTAGCCCTCAATACTCTGCAGCCTTCCCTCCGTGTCCAGGCGATATGTCACCCGTGTGGTGTTCACCACCTGCTGCACCGGATCCGCCACGGGCTTGCCGGCACGCGTCATCTCGAACCCGGACGGGTCAGCCACCACCGTATAGCCGGCGTCTGAGCGGGTCACCGAATACCGGATGCGGACTTTCAGGGTCTCTTCGTCCGGATCCAGACCCGCGGCCAGCAGTGTCCGCCGGGATGTGGATTCCTCTGTCCACGTCGTGCCGTTTGCGGGCGCAAAGCGGAACACTGGCTGCGCGTTCTCTTCCGCGGCGGCTGGCTGGCAAGCGCCGAGCGCCGCCGCAATCAGCAGACTGGCAGTCAGGGTCCCCATCTTGAGCTGATACGGTCCTATCATCAAACGGCCCTCCGTCCCGTGGAAAACGAATGTAGGTCTGTCATCGTCATTCAACTGTTGGAGTATTCGATGGCAGGGGAAGGTTTTTCATTCCCCAAAGACGCCGCGTGAGGGATTGTCCGAGGGAGTTCTCACTCCCTTTCCCCGCCGCGCATGCCATAATGATGCTTGATGCCCCGTCCACGGACTGGCGGCGCGCTCGCGGCGCCGGCTCCGTTCCCTTTGCTGTGGAGGATCTGGCTTGCTGAAGACGCGTCTTGTCCCTCTCACCGCCGCGACTGCCGCGGCGCTTTTCTTCGTCGCCTTCTCGCGCTTCGCCCTTGCGTCCACTATTCCGCCGGAGGATGCCGCGCGCATCATGCCTGTCTCACAGGTTCGCGCAGGGATGCAGGGCTATGGCCTTACCGTGTTCAAGGGAGCGCGCGTCGAGCGCTTCGATGTGAAGGTTCTGGGAGTGATGCCCGGGATGAACATGGGACGCCCGCTCATCCTGGTGCGCATCGGGGGAGGCGAACTGGACAGGCGCCCCATCAACATCGCCGAGGGGATGAGCGGCAGCCCGGTGTACATTCAGGGCAGGATCATCGGCGCAATCGCTTTTGCCGGAAGTTTCGCCCGCGAGCCCATCGGGCTGGTGACACCCATCGAGGATATGCTGGCGGCCTGGGATCCTTCTCTGCCGAAATCGCCTCCGGGGATGGACGAGCCCCGCCCACTTCCCGAGAGCATTCCTGTGGGGCAGGGCCGAATCCGGGCATTCGGCATCACCACCGATCCGAAGCGCGCTTCCTCTGGCGGCGCGGATGGCACCGCCTGGTTCCGGCCGCTGACCGGCACAGTCACTGTCTCGGGCTTTTCACCACGCACTCTGTCGCTTCTCAGTGCGGAGCTTGCCGGCATTCCCCTGCAGGTGCGTGAGGGACCCGGCCGGATGGATCGCGACCCCCTGCCTCTCAAGGAGGGATCGGCGGTGGGTTTCTCCCTGGTCACGGGGGATGTTGATGTCACAGCGGTGGGCACGGTCACCTACCGGAGAGGCGACCGGATCCTGGCCTTCGGACACCCGTTCCTGCAGATCGGACCGCTAGAGGCGCCGATGTGCACCGCGTGGGTGCACGACGTATTCACCAGCTATCTCTCATCCTTCAAGCTGGCCTCCCCGGTGAGCTTTGTGGGCGCTTCCACCCACGATCTACCGTTTGCGGTCTCCGCCAGGGTGGGGCATCGCCCGGCGATGGTGCCCGTTGAAGTGACCATGCGCATCGGAGAGAGAGGGGCCGTCCGCCGGTTCCGGGCCTCGGTGGTGCGCCATCCGTTGGTGACTCCTCTGTTCACGCGGATGGTCGCCCTGGAGGCTCTCAGCCGTCTGAGACCCTATCCCGGGGAGGGGATGGCCGTGGTCCGCACGACGGTGAAGCCGGAGGGGCTGGATCTCGTGGAACGGACCAACCTGTTCTTCAGCGAGGCGGATGTGACCTCTTCGGCGCTGGAGGATCTCAACGCCATCGTCGCACTGCTGCAGGGGAACCGGTTCGCGCCGGTGCTGCCAGAGCGGGTGTCGCTGGAGGTTACGCTGTACAACACGCGCCAGACGGCGGAGGTGGAACGGGTCTTCACGGACCGCTCCACCTTCCGGCCGGGTGAGTCCGTCAGGGTGCACGTGCAGCTTCGACCGTACCGCTCCGAGCCCGTGGTCCGCACGCTGGAAGTACAGATCCCCGAGAATGCCCTGGACGGCCGGGCCGTTGTCGTGGTCCAGGGGGGTGGCTCAGGCCTCGGGCGCAGCGCCTCCGGCCCCGCGGGTTCGCAGACGGCTCCGCCTTCCAGCGCCCTGGAGGACATCCGCAACGCGGTCAGCGTCAGGCAGATGTTGCAGCGCTTCCGGGAACTGGACGCGAACAACAGTCTGGTGGCGCGCATCATCCTTCCCAGCGCATCGTTCACGCTGAACGGTGAGCGCCTCATCGGACTGTCGCCGGTGATGGAGGAGGCGCTCCAGACGGCGGGCGGGACCGGGCTCCGCCTGGTGCGTGACGAGGTGAAGAGCGTGCAGCCCACCGGGTGGGTGGTACAGGGGTCGCAGATGCTGCCCATCACCATCCAGCGCAAAAGCCTGCTGGAAAAGGCTCCCACTGCGGCAGCTGCCACCTTGCCGGCAGTGAGGACAGCTCCGTCCGCTTCGCAGGAATCGTCCAGTGCGGAGGAATCCTCCTCCGCCAGTGACACCGGCGATGCGGCGGTGTGGCGCTTGATGTCTGAAGGTTCCCAGGATGAGGCGGCCGCGCCCCCGTCCGAAGAGGAGCCGGGGGCTGAAGCTACAGAGGAAGCGGCTGAGGATGCTTCGGACACAACCACTTCGTCCGAGCCTGCCGGGCAGAAGCCTGCGGAGGAGGACACGGCGAAGAAGACTTCCCGCGCGCCCGCTAAGGACACAACCCCCGGCCCTTCCATGTCGGATGTGGGCCGCAAGACGCGCACCTGGCTGCAGCACTCGCGTGAGGATTTCCTGAAAGGGGAGAGCGAGGGTGTGGCGGTGAGTTCCCGCGGCGAACTCACGCCGGGGTATGCCTTCCGGCGGCTGACCGCCTTTGCGGATGCGTTTATCTGGTCTGTCGGCTGGCTCCCGGACGGCAGCATCGTCGCCGCTGCGGGTACCGGAGGCCAGGTCCGGAAGATCTCGCCGGAGGGCGAGGCCACTGTTCTTGCGTCCCTCGGGCCTGTCGTGCCGGCCTGTCTTGCGGTGGACGGAGAGTCCGTGTGGGCGGGAACAGCGCCGGATGGGGGCGTCTGGCTGATCGAAAACGGCCAGCACCGGCGCGTCGCCAGCCTTCCCGGAGTCCACCCCGCCGCCCTGCTAGCGGCCGGTGATGGAGGAGTTTTTGTGGGAGGAGGCGGGAGCGGGCGCATCTGGAAGGTGGAGCGTGATGGTTCCGTGCGCGTGGTGGCGGACACCGGTCAGGCTCATATCACGGCGCTGGCGCGAGGAGGCGGGGAGAGTCTCTACGCCGCTACTTCCGCCGGAGGCGCGGTGTGGCGGGTCGAGGGAGGATCCGCCCGCGCCATGTTCCGGGCATCCGAAGACTACGTCTGCTCTCTGGCGGCCGGGGCGGACGGCTCGGTCTATGCCGCCACCGGGCCACGCGGCAAGATCTATCGCTTGCGTCCGGGTGCGGCTCCCGTGACTCTGGTGGAGAAGCTCGCCGGGGCTTACGCCGCGCTGGCCGCCACGAAAGACGGGAAAGTCCTGGCTTGCGACGGGGCATCGCTGCACGAGTTCTTGCCGGACGACACTGTCCTCACATCCCGTAGCCGGGAGCCTTTTGAGAGTTACTCATCCGCCATAGCTGCGGATGGCCGCGTAGTCATCGGGACAGCGTCCGGCGGAGCAGTGTGGCTGGCGGAGGCGGCCCCGGC
>JBBFLP010000205.1:0-5978 GCA_037478975.1 Armatimonadota bacterium | reverse complement strand
GTGCTGTTCCTGACGGCATCCGGCGGGAGCTCTTTCGGCCAGAGTGCTCCGGTCTCCCGGCAGTTTACGCTGGGCGGCCCGCTCCGTCTGGGTGCTTACGGTGTGAACGAGTTGCGCGGCAGTGAGTATCTTTTCGGCAGCGCCGGATATCTGCGGAGGGTCGGACGGTTGCCACAGTTCGCTGGCGGGAAGGTCTATGTCGGTGCGTCCGTCGAATATGGAGCAGCATTCGAGCGTCTGAGTGACGCCGATTTCGCGGCCTGCTTCTCAGCGGGTCTTGTGATGGAAACCCTGGCGGGGCCGGTGTTTTTCGGGGGAAGCTGGGGAGAAGGAAGCCGCCGGACCGCCTATTTCGCCATTGGCCACCCCTTCCCATAGGGCAGGCAGGGAACGGCGTCACTCGGGGGTGAAGTATTAGCTGTTGCCGCAGCAGGCTGATCGCGCGGCTTTGCCGGGAGCCGGCGCTGTGGCTGATGTGTAGGGAAGGCGGGTGCCGCGATGATGGCAGTGTGGCTGGTATCGGCGGTCGCGGGGGGCGTTGCGCTGGCGGTCTTCGTTCCACTCTACTGCGCGCTGCGGCCTGATCTTCCGCGGCTGCTCCACGGCGCAGCTTTAGGGGCAGCTGCCGGGGCGTCCGCAGGTTATCTGCTGGTGGGGGCGGGGGCGCTGCAATGGGTGCTGCCAGGCGGTCCGTCGCCGGGACCGGTGGCCTATGCTGGCTGGATGGCAGGCGGCGCGCTGGCAGGGGCGTATTCGGCTCTTGGCGTTGCAGCCGTGCGTCTGGGTCCGCGCTGGCGGAGGCACGGCGCCAGCCTGGGGCTTTCTCTGGGCCTGTTGACGGGTCTGGTGGTGGTCCTGGCGATCAACCTGCGCATTCCGGGGTTGACAGAATACCTTCCTCCTGCGGTCTCCGTGCTGATCGGTCTTGTGGTGCTGGTGTTCGCCGCTCCTCTAGGGGCGATGGCCGGCTCACTCGCCGCGCATGATCCCTCGAAATACTATCTACCGTCCCGGTGGCGCGTCTTGCTCTCGGTTCCCGCCGCCGTCCTGGCTGTGCTGCCTCTCATCGGGGGCCTGAAGCTGGTGGAGTCAGGCCTCTACGTGGAGAGTGTGGCGGAGATGGCCGATAGGGCCGACGTCAACGGGTTGCTGTACAAACTCTCCTATGGAGACCGGGGCGATCGTCAAATGGCGGCCGATGCCCTCGGGCCGTTTGCCGGGGATCCGCGCGTGCGGGACTCCCTTATCGCCGCGACTGCTGACCCGGACGAGTTCGTGGCCTGCGCGGCAGCCCAGGCGCTGGAGCAGTGCAGCGGGGCGGAGGTCATCGCCGCGCTGGAGGCGATGCTGCGGCACCCTGCTGTCTCGGTCCGTTATACCGCGGCGTGGTCGCTGGCCCGGAAGTGCCTCAAGGGGGATACCACGGCCCGGGAGGCGCTGAAAATTGCAGAGCAGGATCCGGACCGCAACGTCCGGGCCGTGGCGCTCAGGGGACTACAGAAACTCTACGTGGTGCGCTGCGGGACGTACGGTCTGAAGGCCGGAGCGGATATCGCGCTGAAATCGCTTCAGCGCCAGGGGCTGGAAGGCGAGATCGTGCCGGTCAGCTCCGGACGGCGTCAGGTGTATGCGGTCGTCCTCGGAGCCTTTCCGGAAGAGCGACAGGCGGAGCAGATCGCCCAGCAGGCGCGCTCTGCCGGGTTTCGCGTGTCCGTCGAAGCGCCGGAGTAAATCCGGGCCAAGTCAGCGGCCGCCAGTTGGTGGCCTCATTCGCACGGTCGCTGGAGTGAATTCCGGGCGAAGGCGGTCGAGCTGGATGGCCCGCACAATCTCACTTGCGATCCACGCCGGTATCTCAGAGTATTTGTAACTGGTATTCGTGAACACCACCAGCACGAAGGGAGAGCCGATGGGCAGCTCCACGTAGGCGGCGTCGTGGTTTGTGGAACTGGTCCATCCCGCCTTGGACCACAGGCCGGACCCCGGCGGGACGCCACCTCCGATCCGCCGTGCCTGAATGTCCTTCGGATCGCCGGGACGCCGCCGGATGTGCTTCAGGATCTCCTCGCAGGCCGGCCGGCTGACGGCTTTCCCTCGCTTGATGATCCAGAGCAGGCGTGCGGTGTCCGCGGCAGTCATCCGGTTGCGGTTTTCGTAGTTCGGTCCCAGGAACTGCATATCGCGCCCAAACGGCGCATCATCCCAGGTCTTCTGGCAGGCATTGATGTCCCGGAACCCGAGGCGCCGGAGATATTCGTTGACGGCCTGGCGCTTCGCGGCAAATTCGGCCAGTTCCGCCTCCGGCAGCTCCGGCCCCGATTCCGTGCCCGTGAGGAGGTCCAGAATGCGGTTGGTTGCAGCGTTGGAGCTGATACGCAGCATCAGGTCCAGGTCGCGTAGCACCTCCGGTGTCCTGGCGATGCGCCCGTCTGAGAAGGCCTCCTCCAGAGCCAGTGCGTAGCACAGCTTCACGACACTGGCCGGGTAGAAGGGACGGTTCAAGTTGAAGCCGCCCATTACGGGTTCCCGGTCCTCTTCATCCAGGATGACCGCGATCGCCAGGTCATCAGGGGTCAAGCCTGCCTCTTTGAACCGCCGGCAGGCCCTCTCCGCAACAGACTTGACGTAAGCGGAGATCTCCGGCTCCGTGGTGATCTTGCGGAGTGCGGCCCGGGTGGAGTCTGCAGAGATGCGGACCGGGTTGTCTGCGGCCGCAGAGGTTGGTGCCGCTGCGAGGGCAGCAGCGAGTGCAAATGCGGCAAAGCGCGGCTGGAGCATCTGGCCTGTTCTCCCGTTCCTGCTGATGCTGTTTGCGCCGGGTCTGGAATGGTCGCCGGTCAGCAGAGGCAGTATAGCACCCGGTTGGCGTCTGCGGACCAGGGGCAGATGCGCTAAGACGGCCTCCGCCCCATCATCGGCGAAGGCCGTCTCGGGTGTGGGAGGATGATGCAAGCTGTGCTCAGGCGGCCACGGGCTCGCTGGCTCCGAGGACTGCCGCGTCCAGCATCTCGCCCTGGTCGAGAAGCTGGTCCAGGTCCAGCAGGACAAGAAGCTTGTCCCCGGCTTTCCCGATGCCGCGCACATACCGCGCGCTGGACGAGACGATCGTCTCGGAAGGCGGCTCGATGTCCTTCGCGGACAGCCGTACGGTCTCGGTGACCGCGTCCACGATCAATCCCACCATCCGGGAGGCGCTCTCCACCACCACGATGCGGGAGGCTCTGTCGGCTTCCTTCAACGGCAGCCCGAATTTCTTGCGAGGGTCAATGACGGGCAGAATGCTGCCCCGCAGGTTGATCACGCCCTCCACAAAGTGCTCACATCCGGGAACCTTGGTGATGGTCTCCATCCGGATGATGGTGTTGATCCGCTCGATACTGATGGCGAACAGTTCCCCGGAAAGGTCGAAGACGACCAGCTGTTCCTCCTTCTGGTCCACCTGTGCGTCGTTGTTGGACATGGAACGGCTCCTGTTTGTGCTCCTCAGGTTGACGCCCCCTTCCCGGGGTGCGCCGGTGTATCAAGATTATCGGACGCGCATTTCTGCTCTTTAGGGTTGGCTGCGGCGAGTGAGATACCCCGCTCGTGTATAATGCCGCCGGGCGCGGCTTTCTGGGGAAAACCGGCCGCGGCCTGCCCGGGTCTCATAACACGGGGTAACAAATCCGCTCAGAGCAGGAGGCTCCATCTGTGTCCGTTTCTACCGGGCAGCTGAGAAAAGCGCTGCGGTCTTTCTCTTTCGGATTGGTCTGCTGGGCAGCCCTTATTATGGCCACGCCCACACTGGCGGCTCCTCCCATCTTGCGGGAACTGGGAGGGATAAAGCTGGGCGCGACAGGCAGCGAGGTGACGGCCGTGATGGGCGAGCCGTCCGAGACGTCCAGCGACTTCGAGTTGCCCCAGGAGGTGGCGCCTGCGGGCGGCATCACGTACAGAGTCTGCGACTCGGCGCGGCTTGTGCTGCTGGTGGGGAAGATCGCGCCGATGCACGCGCGAGTGGTTCAGGTGACCATCAACGGCGACCCGTGCCCCGAGGCGGCAAAGTTTTCCGTGCAAGGCATCGGGCTTGGCGCCACGGAGAAGGAGATCCTGGCGAAGTTCGGCGAGCCGGACCGTTCCATCGAGCGCACGGACTCTCCCCTGAAGACCATCGCCTACAACGCCTCGAATATCGCGTTTACTCTGGACGGCGGCGTTTTGAAGAGTCTCAGCATCGTCTACCGCAACCAGATGATGGTTGAAGACCTGACAGCTGGCGGCAAGATGACCGAGACCGAGGCGTGGAAGGCGATCGGCGATATGCGTCTCCGTGGCCGGCAGTTCGATCTCGCCCGGGAGGCGTTCGAGAAAGTGGTTCAGGCGGAACCGAAGTCCGTGGACGCCCTTGTCAAGCTGGGTGGTGCTTACTTTGCCCTGGACAAACGGGACAAAGCCGCGCAATCGTACAGAAGCGCCCTGGCGCTGGATCCCAACAATGCCCTTGCCACCTACAACCTTGGCCGCATCGCGCTGCGGGAAGGCCGGCTGGAGGAGGCCCGCAAGCTCCTGACCCGGGCCAGCCAGCTTGACCCGCGCAATCCGGCCGTCCACAACGAGCTCGGTCTGTTGGAAGAGCAGGAGAACAAATTGGACGCCGCCGAGAAGAGCTACCGGCGGGCCGCAGAGCTCGCGCCGGAGTCTTCGCAGCCGCATCAGAACCTGGGACGCCTTCTGGTGCGCAAAGGCGACCGGCAGGGCGCAATCGAGGCATACCGCCGCGCAGTGGTGCTTGAGCTGCAAAGCTCTGCTCCCAACCGGGAGCTGGTGGCCGCACTCCGGAAAGCCATAGAGACGCTTTCCGCCGAAGACGCACCCCGCAGGGCGCCGGGCTCCTGAGGGAATACTTCAGACGGAAAGCGTGCCCACGCTTTCCAGCAGCGCGGCTGTGCCCTCGATGGCCTGCTCTAGGATGGCCAGCGCGCGGTCCAGGAGTTCCTTCTCGATGATGAGCGGCGGCTCGATGCGGATGACCAGAGGGTTGTTCAGACTGTAGGCCACCAGCAACTTCTCGGACGCGCAGGCTGCGATCACCAGCTTGGCCACGTCTTCTGAGTGGAACTCCACGCCGGCCAGAAGTCCGAGACCCCGCACCTCGCGTATCATCTGCGGATAGCGCGCCGCCATCTCCTGGAGCCTTTGCAGCAGGTATTCCCCCAGTTCCGCGGACCGGCGGGGAAGCTCCAGCCGGCGCGTGGTCTCGATGGCGGCGATGGCGGCTGCGCAGGCCAGGGGGTTCCCTCCAAAGGTGGAGGTATGGAGATACGGGTTCTCGGAGAAGAGAGACTGCCAGATCTCTGCGGTCCCCAGGAAAGCCCCCACGGGCATCACGCCTCCACCGAGTGCCTTCGCCATCGTCAACAGGTCCGGGCAGACTCCCTCATGCTCGCAGGCGAACATACGCCCGGTGCGGCCGAGTCCGGTCCTCACCTCGTCTACAATCAGCAGCGCCCCGGCCTCGCGAGTGATCTCCCGTAGCTGCGTAAGGTAGCCGGGCGGCGCGACATTCACGCCTCCTTCGCCCTGCACGACCTCCACGATCACTGCTGCGGTCTCCGGCCCGGCAATGCGCCGAACAGCATCCGCATCCCCGAACGGTACCAGCGTGAAGCCCTGCAGCAGCGGCTCAAAGGGCTTGCGGTAGACTTCCCGGCCGGATGCCGACAGCGCGCCGAAGGTCTTGCCGTGGTAACCATTCAGGGTGCCGACAATGCCCGGGCGTCCTGTGTGGATGCGAGCCGCCTTCAGGGCTCCCTCGACGGCCTCAGTCCCCGAGTTGCACAGAAACGCGTATTCTAGCCCTTCCGGGCTGATCTCGGCGAGCATCTCGCATACCTGGCCGAGACCGATGCTCAGGAAGTAGTGCGTCTTTAGCGTCAGGCGGTCCATCTGCTCATGGACTGCCTTGACGACCTCCGGATGCCTGTGTCCCAGACTGAAGA
>JBBFLP010000204.1:0-6006 GCA_037478975.1 Armatimonadota bacterium | reverse complement strand
ATGTTGCCGTGGATATCGCCCGCCTGCTTGCCACTTACAGAGACGGACTGCTCGAAGACACCATTCCGTTCTGGTCCCGGCACAGTCCGGACTATGAGTACGGTGGGTTCCTGACGTTTCTGGACAGGGACGGCAGCGTTTACGGTCCGGAGAAGCCCGTCTGGCTGCAGGGACGGATCGCATGGGTGTATTCCACACTCTACAACCGGGTGGAGAAGCGCACGGAGTGGCTGGAGCTGGCGCGCCATGCCGTGAACTTCCTGCTGAAGCACTGCTTCGATGCGGACGGCCGGATGTTCTTCCTGATGACGCGCGACGGGCGTCCGCTCCGGAAACGGCGCTACGTCTTCTCCGAGGTGTTCGCCGCCATGGGCCTTGCGGAATACGCGAAGGCCAGCGGCGAAGACCGCTACCGCGCCAGGGCGGCCGAGGTCTTCGATCTGCTCCTGCGGTATCACCGGACGCCAGGACTGCTGGAGCCGAAGGTCAATCCGCAGGTGCAGCCCTCCATCGGCCACACGATGCCGATGATCCTTCTCTGCTGCACTCAGACGCTCCGCACAGTGGATGACCGCCCCGTCTACCGGGAAGTGGCGGATGAATCCATTGAGCTCATCTTCTCGAAGTTCTGCAAACCGGAGCTTCGCGCCGTTCTGGAGATGGTGGCCCCGGACGGCTCCCTCATAGACACGCCGGACGGCCGCACAATCCTGCCCGGTCATGCCATCGAGAGCGCCTGGTTCCTGATGGAAGAGGGACGCCTGCGGGGAGATCCGGAGCTTTCAATGCGCGCCATTCCGTTGCTGGAGTGGTCGCTGGAGTGGGGGTGGGACGAAGAATACGGCGGGCTGCTGTATTACGTGGATCTGAAAGGGTTTCCCCGCCCCGAGTACCAGTGGGACATGAAACTCTGGTGGCCGCATACGGAGGCTCTGTACGCCACACTGCTCGCCTGGCATCTGACCGGCGAGCAGCGATGGGCGGACTGGCACGTCCGCATCCACGAATATGCCTGCTCCCACTTCCCCGATACGCAATACGGGGAGTGGTTCGGCTATCTTCATCGGGACGGGACCCTTGCCAATCGTTGCAAGGGCAACTGCTGGAAGGGCCCCTACCATCTGGCGCGGATGCAGCTTTACTGCTGGAAGCTGCTGGAGGAGGCAACCGCCTCGGCAGTCCCGCGCGGAAACTGAGAGATCTTCAGGCAGCCTTTTTCAGTTGCAGATGCTGGCCCAACCGGCGGTCCACTTTCAGGATGTGGTCCATCAGCCAGTCGCTCACGGTGCGCTGAAGCTGGATGGAGAGAACCGGGCCGGCGCCTTCGCGCTCGTACTGGGCGGCCAGCTTCTGGAATGTGGCCACGAAGGCTTCGTGCTCGCCCTGATGGCGCCAGGTGTCCGGGTATCCGGACGAGGCCATCAGCGCCTCTTCTGCCTTGAAGTGCTTGTCCACGTAGTCGGCCAGAAAGTTCAGCAGCGGCCCGACGACCTCCTTGCCTTTGCCTGCCTTCATCGCGTCGAACAGCTTGTTGGCGGCATCGAACAGTTTTTTGTGCTGGTCATCAATGGTGGGGTGCCCCACACTGCAGTCCTTTGTCCACACAAGGCTCATTTTTCTGATACTTCTCCCTCCGAGGGGTGTCGCCGCGCGCCACCCGGGCGGGCGCGGACGCCATGGGAACCATTCCGTACCAGCGCAGGCGGTTGGAATAAGATTCGTTCCTCCAGGCTGCGGCAGGGCGTCTCCGCGTGTCCGTGCGCGCCGGAATCCGCTACAATGCCTTCCGGTGGCCGGTTGACTCCTTGAAAGTGATGAATACCAACGCGCTCAGACTTCTGGAATACGGCAGAGTGCTGGAACAGCTCGCGGAGCGCTGCTCCACGGGGATGGGCAGGCGCCGTGCGCTGGAACTGACACCATCCGCCGATTATCAGGAGATCGAGCGCAGTCAGCAGGAGACCGCCGAGGGCCGCAGGCTCCTGGAATCCTTCGGTGGCATGCCCCTGGGCGGAGCGCGGGATCTGATGCCGCATCTGGAGAAAGCCCTGCTGGCCGGATCCCTGACCGGGCGAGAGCTTCTGGACGTCCTCGACACAGCCGCCGCGGCGGAGAGGCTGCGCGCTTTCCTCAAGAAACAGACCTCTGCCTGCCCTCTTCTGGCAGGTCTGGCAGACGGGCTGGAGGGCGTGCCGGACCTCAGAAAAGCCATCGCCGACGCCATTGACGACGCGGGCGAGGTGCGGGACACCGCCAGCCCGGAACTCAGCACGCTCCGGCGGGACATCCGCACTGTCACCGGACGCATTCAGGAGAAGCTGAACAGCCTGATCTCTTCTTCCTCCCTGCGGGATGCGCTGCAGGACCCGGTCATCGTCACACGGCAGGGCCGGTGGTGCCTGCCCGTGCGCTCCGATCATCGCTCCGCCGTTCCGGGGATCGTCCACGATGCCAGCGCGAGCGGAGCTACTCTGTTTATTGAACCGCAGGCGGTGGTGGAGCTTGCCAACCGGCTCCGGGAGCTGGAAGCAGCCGAGCGCGAGGAGGTGGAGCGCATCCGGCGTCAGCTTACCACGAAGGTCGCGGCCCGAGCGGAAGAGCTGCGGGGTACCTGCGTAACGCTGGGGCATCTGGATCTGGTCAATGCGAAGGCGCTTCTGGCTGAATCCCATCGCGCGGTCCAGCCGGTGCTTCAACGGTCGCCGATGCTGAAGTTCACGGCAGCCCGCCATCCTCTACTGAAAGGCGAGGTTGTTCCCATTGACGTCCGGCTGGGGCTGGATTTCCGGGGGCTGCTCATCACCGGACCCAACACGGGCGGGAAGACGGTCACCCTGAAGACGGTGGGTTTGCTGGTGCTGATGACCCAGTCGGGGCTGCAGGTCCCTGCCGCCCACGGCAGTGAGTGCGGCGTGTTCTCGGACGTCTTCGCGGATATCGGGGATGAGCAGAGCATCGAGCAGTCGCTGTCTACGTTCTCCGGGCACATCCGCAACATCGTCAGCACCCTGAGGGAGATACGCCCCGGCGGGCTCGCCCTCTTCGATGAGATCGGCGCGGGCACCGATCCTGCCGAGGGGGCCGCGCTGGCATCCGCCGTCCTGGAGCATCTCGCCGGACGCGGTGTCTGTGTGGTGGCCACCACGCACTACGGCGAGCTGAAGCGGTTCGCCTTCGCGCATCCGCAGTTCGAGAACGCTTCAGTGGAGTTCGACCGTGAGACACTGAAGCCTACTTACCGCCTGCTGATCGGCGTCCCCGGCGCAAGCCACGCCCTGCACATCGCTGCGCGGCTGGGCATGCCGGAGGAGGTCATCCGTTCCGCTGAGCGGGCGCTGGAAGGTCAGGCTCAGGAGACGGATAACCTGATCCGCCAGGTGGAGGCGCTCCGGGCGCGGGCGATGGAGCAGGAGCGTCTGGCAGAGGAGGCCCGAAAGGAAGCTGAACAGCTTCGTGCAAGTTACGAGCAGAATCTTGAGCGCCTGAACGCAGCCCGCCGGCAGGTGCGGGACGAGGTCCAGAGCGAGGCTCGCCGTGTCATTGACGATCTCCAGCGGCAGTTGGAGCAGGTTCTCAGGGAGCTTCGGACCCAGAAACGGCACTCGCAGCACACCGAGGGGCTCTCCAACAAGGCGAAGAAGCTAATCCGCAGGATGGAGACTGCTGCGGAGCGTGCGGCCCCTGCTCCGGCGCCGGAAGCTCCGCCCGCACAGGAGCCAGCCAGACTGCGCAAAGGAGAGCGCGTCCGTATGACCGGTGTGGGGGCTGTGGGAGTCATGCTGGAGGACGCGACAGAGACCGAGGCGCTGGTGGCATTCGGAAACGTGGAGGCACGGGTCTCCCCCCATCGTCTGGAACGCGTGGACCCGGGGGAGCCATCAGGCCCGGGCCCGGCGGAGCTGCGGACGGGCAGGCTTCAGTTGCAAAAGGCGTCGAGCGTGTCACCGGAGATAATGCTGCGCGGGCAAAGGGTTGAGGAGGCTCTGGAGGCCCTGGACCGCTATCTGGACGATGCGTGCCTTGCCGGGCTGGAGCGGGTGCGGGTGATCCACGGGAAAGGGACCGGCGCGATGCGCCGGGCCGTCTGGGAGTTCATGCGCCGCCATCCCGCGGTGGCATCCATGGAGCTGGCTGACGCGGACGAAGGCGGAGAGGGGGCAACCATCGTCCGGTTGAAGTGAGGCCGGGCAGCCGGCCGCGCTGGAGGGAGCAAGACAGTGACGACTGCATTCGTGATGCTGAACGTGAAGCGGGGCTGTGTGTCCAGCACCGCTGAGGAGCTGTTGAAGGTGAAGGGAGTCACGGAGGTGTATTCCGTGACGGGCGAGTTCGACCTGATCGCCGTGGTCCGTGTGCGAAATCCGGAAGAGGTGGCGGATGTGGTGACCGAGCATCTGCACAGGATAGACGGCATCCTGAAGTCGGACACGCACGTGGCGTTCCGCCACTACAGCGAGCATGACCTGGAGGCGGCCTTCAGCCTGGGCGCCGAAGGGTGATCTGGACCGGTTTTCGCCACCGGAGGCTATCCGGCAGGCGCTGACGACGCGAGCACAAGCAATAGAACGGGAGACTTACACGGCATGGGTGATGCCAGCATCGGCCTGATCGGCCTGGCGGTGATGGGAGAGAACCTGGTGCTCAATATGAGCGACCACGGGTTCAAGGTGGCGGTCTATAACCGGACCGTCAGCAAGGTGGACGATTTCCTGGCCAACCGGGCGCAAGGGCGGGACATCGTGGGGGCGCACAGCCTGGAGGAGTTCGTGGGTCTGCTTGCCAGGCCGCGCAAAGTGATGCTGATGGTCAAAGCAGGGCAGGCGGTGGATGACTTCATCGAGATGCTCGTCCCCCTTCTGGAGCCGGGGGACATCATCATTGACGGGGGGAACTCCTTCTTCAAGGACACCATCCGCCGGACCCGGGAGCTGGAGGCGAAGGGGCTTCTTTACATCGGCACCGGGGTCTCCGGGGGCGAGGAGGGCGCTCGCCACGGGCCGAGCATCATGCCGGGCGGGTCGCCGGAGGCCTGGCCTCACGTAAAACCCATCCTTCAGGCCATCGCGGCGAAGGTGGCGGACGGTTCTCCCTGCTGCGACTGGGTGGGCCCCGACGGTGCAGGGCACTTCGTCAAAATGGTGCACAACGGCATCGAGTACGGGGACATGCAGCTCATCTCCGAGGCGTATTTCATCATGTCCACCGCGCTCGGCATGTCGGCTGAGGAGCTGCACCGGACGTTTTCACGCTGGAACGAGGGGGACCTGGACAGCTACCTGATAGACATCACCGCCCGCATCTTCGCGAAGAAAGATCCCGAAACGGGCAAGCCTCTGGTGGACGTTATCCTGGACACGGCCGGCCAGAAGGGCACGGGCAAGTGGACGTCGCAGATCGCCCTGGATCTGGGCATCTCCACACCCACCATCACGGAGGCGGTCTTCGCCCGGTGCATCTCCGCCATCAAAGAGGAGCGTGTGGCCGCGTCGCGGGTGCTCAGCGGTCCGCAGGCAGGCTATACCGGCGACCGGGCGGCATTCGTGGACGCCATCCGGGACGCGCTGTATGCCTCGAAGATCTGCTCGTATGCCCAGGGCTTCGCGCTCATGCGGGAGGCTTCGAAGGAGTACGGCTGGAATCTGAACTTCGGGCAGATCGCCCTGATGTGGCGGGAAGGGTGCATCATCCGGGCGCGCTTCCTGGAGCGCATCAAGGAGGCGTTCGATGCCGAGCCGGAGCTGGCGAACCTGCTGCTTGCTCCTTACTTCCGGGATGCCGTCCAGTCGGCGCAGGACAACTGGCGCAGGGTGATCGCCGAGGCGGTGAAGATGGGCATCCCCGTGCCCGCATTCAGCTCCGCCATCTGCTATTTCGACAGCTACCGGCGCGAGAGGCTCCCGGCCAATCTCATCCAGGCGCAGCGCGACTTCTTCGGCGCGCACACTTATGAGCGCGTGGACCGCGAGGGAGTCTTCCACACGGACTGGCTGGCGGAGGACTGAATCC
>JBBFLP010000203.1:0-6027 GCA_037478975.1 Armatimonadota bacterium | reverse complement strand
TGGTGTCCGCGACTTTCACACCGGCGGCGGTCAGCGCCTCCACCTTGGCCTGCGGGGTTCCGGTGCGTCCGCTGATGATGGCTCCCGCGTGGCCCATTCTCTTGCCGGGAGGCGCGGACCGCCCGGAGATGAATCCGATGACCGGCTTTGTCATCTGCCGCGAAATGTACTCCGCCGCCAGTTCTTCGTCAGACCCGCCGATCTCTCCCACCAAGACCACGGCGCGGGTCTGCGGATCCTGCTCGAAGAGTGGCAGCACGTCCAGGAATGTCATCCCCGGAGTCTGATCCCCACCGATCCCGACACAGGTGGATTGCCCCAGCCCGGCGCGCGTCAGCTCGTCAACGATCTCGTAAGTCAACGTCCCGCTGCGCGAAACCAGCCCTACGGGTCCGGGAGTGAAGATGTCTCCGGGCAAGATGCCAACCTTGCACTCGCCCGGGGTGATGATGCCGGGGCAGTTGGGACCGATCATCCGGAGGCCCCGCTGGCGCACCAGATTGACAGCGTATACCGTATCCTGCGCGGGGATCCCCTCCGTTATGCACACGATCAGGGGAATCCCTGCGTCCACCGCTTCGATGATGGCGTCGCGGCAGAAGCGGGCCGGGACGAAGATGACCGTCGCATTCGCGCCGGTGGCATCGCGAGCCTCGCGGACGGTGTCGAAGACAGGAACTCCCAGCTCCTGTGTGCCACCTTTTCCCGGAGTAACGCCCGCCACGATGCTGGTGCCGTATTCCAGCATCTGCCGGGAGTGGAACTGCCCCTCGCGCCCCGTGAATCCCTGCACCATCAGGCGCGTATCTTTGCCGACCAGTATGCCCATACTGCGGATAAGTCTCCCTGAAATGGCGGCCGCCCTTTCCAGGGCGGCCGCTCACATCTTACCCGCAATAACGGACTGCGCAAGCCGGAAATCCGCTAGCGGGCAGCCGGTTCCTCCCGAGGAAGCCCTTTGCGGATGTCCCGCCAGTCGAACATGAGGAAGTTGCGGTCCTTGCTGTTCATTACGACGAGGATGCCTTCCGGGAAGCGCTCTCCCAGCGGCTTCGAGACTGCTTCGATGCCGTCCGTGTCGTCTGCGCCGGCTTCTATGACCGCAATAGCAGGATCGTGCCGGTGCGCAGGCCCGCCGTCCCTGGGATACAGGTAGTACCGGGAACCGTTCTTGATCTGGTCCGTGCTGATGAGATACCCCCCACCGTTCAGTGTATATACGGCCAGACCCTCACGGTCTCCCTGATAACCTTCCCCGCCGAAGAGGGCCAGCTGGCGGTCCGCTCCCGGCGCATCCGGATCGGCGTGATACTTGCGGATGCCGAACTCCTCGTCGGAGTAGTAGACGAACCCGGCCTCGTCATCCACGGCCACGGACTCAATCTCGCCGGTGCCGCCGAACTCGCCGAAGCGCCGCACCTCGCGGCAATCCACCTTGCCCTTGCCGTTATCCGTCAGGAGATACTGCCCCAGATAGCTCCCGGATTCGCCGGTCTTGCGGCTAACGATGGCGAAGACCGCGCCATCGGCGGGGCGCCGGTAGAGGGCGATCCCCATCGGAGCGGCTTTCTCACCCTGTTCACCCTGGAAGACCGCGGTCGAGCCGGTGACGTCGGTCAGGCGGCCGGTCTGCCGGTCTATGGCAAAGACGCGCAGTCTCTGCTTTCCCCGCTCTGTCAACACAGCGATATCGGTCTCGCGGCCGCCGAGCCGGAAGCCATATTCCACGTCCACGTTGTTCGGGCGCAGAATGCCGGTGAGGGACTGCGCGAGCTTGCCGTCCATCCCGTAGACGAAAAGACCTCCGTTCGCGTCGTCCTTGTCCGTACCCAGGATGAGGCTCCGGGCCGGATCCTGCGGATGGATCCAGATGGCCGGGTCGTCCGGGTCGTTCGGCACCGGCTCCGTGGCCACGGCTGGCTGCACCCGGATGACCGGCGCCTGCCCGGCGGCCCCTGCGCTGGCCACATGGGTCGAGGAGCAGCCCGAAAGAAGCAGCCCAGCAAGCGCTCCCAGCACAATCAGACGTGTCTTTTCCATCAGTCGTCTCCCCGCGGGGTCCAGGGACCCCGGTCGTCGTCTCCCTGCGAACTGGCCGGCGGGAACTTCCAGTACCGCGGATCCGCGGAAGTCATCCGGAGGCCCGTCTGCGGGTTGCTGGTGATGGGTCCGGTGTACTCCACGCGGTGCCACTGGACGTGCCCATCCATATACAGGATGTTCGTTCCACCCTGATGGGGCCACCGCAGCTCGTCCAGCTCGTCTCCTTCGATCTCCGTGTCGCTGGACTCCAGCACCATAAAAGACCCGGCAGGGTTCTCCCAGGAACCCAGGAACGGAAACCCGAACCCCGGCGCATCATCCACGATCCATTCGTTGATGCTGTAGCTGCACCAGAACTCCAGAACACGGTACTGGTTCCGCTTCAACCCCCAGCTCGTCGCCGGCTCCGGGAAGATGTTCTCCGTGCGGGATCCGGAGAGCGCGTGCTTCACGGGCTCCGTCGGGCACACGAAGAAGCTTTCAGCCGGCCGGTCCCAGGAGGCAGGCTTTCCGTTGGTGTACTGGTTGATGGTGAACATCCAGTAATACTTGCCCCAGGTGATCATTGTGGCCGGGTTCTTCGGGCTGGGAGCTTTTGGGGGCGGGAAGCGATCCTTGTTGTCCGCCGTATACATACTCATCGCCATCCCGATCTGGCGCATGTTGGATGCGCACGTTGACTGCTGCGCCCTCTTCTTCGCCGAAGCGAAAACCGGGAAAAGAATGGACGCCAGGATCGCGATGACCGCGATGACCACCAGAAGCTCGATGAGAGTGAATCCGGAGTTAAGGGGGTGTCTTTTCATCTTCAGCCGTCCTTGCGCCGGGGACAGGCCCCTGTGACTTTCCTGAAACAGGAGCTGCCGGGAGCGGGCAAGCCGCGCCCGCTCCCGGCAGGCGGATATGTCAACGCCTCTTCAGGCGAATGGAGCCGATCAACGCTGCCGCTCCCAGTCCCAGGGTGAGGAGTGAAGCGGGCTCGGGGATCACCGTGCCGGAAACCTGCACCATATCGAAGCGGAACAGATCCCGCTGACGGAAAGTGGCTCCGGTCTTGGAGGCTTCGTAGAGCCCGGACGGACCGAACTCGGCCACCACCCGGAACCCGAAGAGCGGGTTGTCGGCCACGCCGGGCACTCCGGAGAGATCCACCATCCGGCCGTTGTACCAATGGTCGGCCTCGAACGGGTTATCCGCCTCGAACACAAGGCTGTCCACCCAGTTCACACCGTCCACGGTGTACTGTACGCGGGCGTGCCGGGGCGAGCGGTACTTGTGCCGGATGTCGAAGCTCACCACGATGTTCTCGTAGCCCGCCGTGGACACGTTGAAGCGGACGCCGGCGGTCTTGTTGCCCGTGCCCTGCGGCGGAGCATTGTCCACGTCCAGGCCGTATCCCATGAACTCGTTGATGAGATGGATGGGATCACTGCTGGATGTGGTCTCCAGCGGGTTGGCGGGGTCGCGGTAATCCTGCTGATCCGGGTCGAAGACCGCCGTTCCCTGCACTTCCCAGCTCCCGGAGCCGATGCTCGGCGAGTAGCGTGGAGTCACGATCCAGTCCAGGGTGACAGGATCCTGATAGTAGTCCTGAAAGTCCCAGAGCGTGATGATGCTCGCGGCCTGCGCAACGGTGACGATCGTCGCGAAAGCTGCCGTCAGCGCTACGGCTCTGGCGATTCGTCTGATCATTCGTGTTGTCTCCTCTCCTTCTGCCTGCTATGAGAACCGCTCGTCGGGGCGGGAAAGCGCAGTGCTGGTCAGTCGAGCTTCTCCACCTGCGTTGCGGAGGACTGGAGCACTACGATCTCGCCGCTGTTGTCCAGCGTGCCGGTAGCCCTGGCGTAGTCGCCTTCGGAGAGGTCCTGCACCCCTTCGGCCAGCACGCGCACCGGAGCTCCCGAGCCGTCGTCCAGAGTGAAGCCGCTGCCGTCCAGAGCGCTCACCCGGCCCCAGACGGTGAAGTGGAAGTTGGATTTCGCGCTGGAGATGATCTCGTGGCGGGTGTCGCGGTTGCTAATGAGGTAAGCCTTCGGCGCTCCGATGGGTATGCCGCTCACACGCACCATATCGAAGCGGAAGTTGTCGCGCTGCCTGTAGACTGCACCGGTCTTGGATGCCTCGTACTGTCCGGACGGACCGAACTCGGCCACCACGCGGAACGCGAACCTGGGATTGTCGGCCACCCCCGGAACGCCGGAGAGGTCCACCGTCCGGCCGTTGTACCAGTGATCCGCCTCGTTCGGGTTGTCGGCCTCGAACAGCGTGCTGTCTATCCAGTTGACGCCGTCCACGGTATACTGCACGCGAGCATGGCGGGGCGAGCGGTACTTGTGCCGGATGTCGAAGCTGATGACGATGCCGGTGTAGCCCTTCGTGGAGACATTGAACCGCGCCCCTGCGGTCTTGTTGTCTGTTCCCTGAACCGGCGAGTTGTCAAAGTCCAGGGCGTAGCCCATGAACTCGTTGATCTCGTGAATGGGATCGCTGCTGGAGTTCAGCTCCAGCGGCTCGGCGGGATCCCGGTAATCCTGCTCGTCAGGATCCCAGACGGCGACCCCCTGAGCCTCCCAGGTGCCCTCGCCGATCTCGGGAGTGTACTCCGGCTCCACGATCCAGTCCTGCCACTCGTCGCTCCAGTAATGATCTTGAAAGTCCCAGAGCGTGATGGTCTCCAGACCCGCGGCGGCGTGCGCGCCGGGAGCAGTGGCAAGGAGAACCAGAATTGCGGCCAGTATGCCTTTCACAGTGACTTCTCCCTCTGTTGAGCGCTGCAGATGCGAGGCGGCGTCATTCCTGCCTCGCCCGTTCCAGTCTAATGCCCGCGGGGTTCAGCACGGTTTTGGGAGGGTTGCACTTTCGTCAAGAATCGGTTCTGGGAGTGTCAAAGCGGCCGGGACAGTGTTGTCCATCTCTCCCCGCTCAAGCCCGTCCAACGGGGAAAAGAGGCGAAAAAGTGCGCTTGACCGGGAAACTGGCGCGGAGTTAGAATGGTCCCGGCGCGAAGCTTCTGAGAAGCATCAGCGACCGGAGGAGGGGGAAGCAATGAAACGGCATCTCCTCGTGCGTCTGTCTGCCGCGGTGGCGCTATTGTTACTGATCGCTCCGCTACCTGCGCGTGCGGCGGGCATCATCTACGTGAAGTGGGACTCGCCCACCAACGGTCCCGGCACCAGCTGGAGCAACGCTTACCACACCATCCAGGCGGGCATCAACGCGGCCACCTGGGAGGACGTGTGGGTGGCGCGAGGCACCTACAACGAGCACATTACCCTGAAGACGGAGATCTCGGTCTACGGCGGCTTCGCGGGCAATGAGACCTCTCTGAACCAGCGGCCACCCTTCCCGCGGCCGGAGAGCGACCCCTGCGCCTCCATCATCAACGGAGGCGGGTGGTCCAGTCACGAGTCCGGTCACCTGGTTCGGATTCCCGCGAATGCCGGCTATCACACCGCCCTGGACGGATTTACCGTGCAGCAGGGCGCAAGCTACTGGAACGACGATGATTACCCCCATCCCGGAACAGGAGCGGGGATTCTGGTGCAGGCAGGGGCCCGCGCGTCCATCCGGAACAACCTTATCCGTGACAACATCTCCTGCCCGAACGGCGGCGGCATCGGCGTGGTTGATGCCTCTCCTGTAATCACCGGCAATGTCTTCGCCTCCAACATTGCTAGCGGCCAGAGCGGAGGAGACCCATCTGGCGGCGCGATCGCATGCCTGCGCGGATCCCCGTACATCTCCGGCAACACCTTCATCGGCAATCAGGCCACCGAAGGCGCGGCTATCCTCTGCCAGAACGCAGAGCCGGTGATCTCCGGCAACGAGTTCAAATCGAACCTGGCGGTGAACCGGGGAGGAGCCATCGCCGTGACTCTGTCCGCCGGCTCGATCACGGGAAACACCATAAGGAGCAACACAGCCCGTCTGGTGGGAGGAAGCGCCATCTGGCTGGATCACAGCAGTCCTGTCATCCAGAACAAT
>JBBFLP010000202.1:3041-6072 GCA_037478975.1 Armatimonadota bacterium | reverse complement strand
TCAGGAACAGAATCCGTCCGTCATCGAATAGCAAAGCAGGGTGTTCTCCGGGCTGTTTCTGAAGGATTTCGAGGGGAAGTTCCGCTTCCCCTCTTGAAATGGGGCAGAAAGGTGGTATCATTATACCATTCCAGAATGCGCGCCCGCGGTAGCCCGGCTGCGGGCAAGTGAGAGATCTTGCGAGCGAGAAAAAGGGGGAAGGAGTTGAAGCGCACCAGGCCAGCCGGTTTCACACTGATCGAGTTGCTGGTGGTCATAGCCATCATCGCCATCCTGGCGGCCATCCTATTCCCGGTGTTCGCCAACGCGAGGGCACGTTCCCGGACCGCCCGCTGTGCGGCTCATCAGAAGGAGCTGATGCAGTCGGTGATGATGTATATGGACGACTACAAGGACCGGCTTCCCAGCTACCAGTATCTGAGCTGGCGCGGGGATCTTCCGCCGCTTTACTTCCCTTACGTTAAGGACCATAACATCACCATCTGCTCCGAGAAGATGGCCTACGCCTGGAACGAGTGCCTTGTGGACTGGCCGCTGGCATCGGATTTCTATGCGAACAGGCAGGGAGGCATCCCTGAGCTGCAGGTTCATCCGCCGATCTACGTGCTGCCTCCGCAGAGCAAGGGGCGGCCGCTCAGCACCGTCGTGTCTCCCGCTGCTACGCCGGCCTTTATGTGCTCGTTCCGCCATCACGTGGGGCCGGACGGGAGGGCCCGCGGCTACGGCTGGGGGGCGGATGACGCCATCAATCCCAACCGCATGCTGAACAACCACCAGGGAGGGGCGAACTACGCCTTCCTGGACGGGCACGTCCAGTGGTACCGTCCTCAGAACAACAAGATCCTTATGCCCACCAAGGGCCTGGACTACGACGGCGACGGAACCTTCGGGGATGAGACGGTGATGCGCTGATGAGCCGGGAAGCCGGGCTGTCCCGCCGCCGCTTCCTTCAGGGGGCAGGGGCTGCCGCTGCATTTCCCCTGTTTGGTCTTCCGGCAGGCGCAGGCGGCCGCCCTCCGAACTTTGTCTTTATCCTGACAGACGACCAGCGCCACGACACGCTGAGCTGCGCCGGACATCCCTTTTTGCACACTCCCCGGCTGGACCGTCTGGCGCGCGAAGGCGCCTTCTTCGAGAACGCGTTTGTCACCACGGCTCTCTGCTCGCCCAGCCGCGCCAGTTTTCTGACCGGGCAGTACGCCCATCGCCACGGGGTGCGGGACAACAATACACCGTTTCCGGCAGACGCCCGGACATTCCCGAGCATTCTACGGGAGCACGGCTACCGCACGGCGTTCATCGGCAAGTGGCATATGGGCACTCAGGAAGGTCCGCAGCCCGGTTTCGATCACTGGGTCTCGTTTCCCGGCCAGGGTGTATACCGCAACCCGGTGCTGAACATCAACGGGGAAACGAAGCGGGTGCCCGGATATATTACCGACATCCTGACGGACCTCGCGGTCCAGTGGCTTCGTGAGCGTCCTGCGGGGCCGTTCTGCCTGTATCTCTCCCACAAGGCTGTCCATTCAGACTTCATCCCGGCTCACCGGCACTCGGGACTCTTCACGGACACGGTCATCGAGCCTCCCGCCTCCATCCACGATACTCTGGAGGGCAAGCCGGAGTGGCTACGGCAGGTCAAACGCGCCGGGCCGGGAGCGGAATACCGGGAGATGGCGGAGCTGGTGCGCAACTACTGCCGCTGCCTGGCGGCGGTGGATGAGAGTGTTGGGCGGGTGATGCGGACTTTGCAGGACGGGGGCGTTCTGGATAGCACGCTGGTGGTGTTCGCGGGCGACAACGGCTTCTTCTTCGGCGAGCACGGACTGAGCGACAAGCGGGCGATGTATGAAGAGGCCATCCGCATCCCGCTCCTGATGCATTTCCCGGCTCTCATCCGTCCCGGCACGCGCATCCGCGAGATGGCCCTGAATATTGACCTGTGTCCCACGCTTCTGGATCTGGCGGGTTTGGCGATTCCCGCAGACGTGCAGGGACGCTCGCTTCGTCCTCTCCTCGCCGGGCGCAAGATCCCCTGGCGGGACGAGTTCCTCTACGAGTATGACTGGGAGCCGGATGCAAGGCGACGGCCGGCGATCCGGGGTGTCCGCACGGAGCGCTGGAAATACATCGAGTATCCCGGCTCCGCCAACATCTCCGAGCTATACGACCTTCGCTCCGATCCGCTGGAGCTTCACAACATCGCTTACTTCCAGCCCGGAACCCGCATTGAGGCGCGGATGAAGGAGCGCCTGAGCCGCCTGACACAGGGCATTCCCGCCCCGCGAACCGGCCCGGCCGGCGCCTGATACCCTCTCCGGCAGGAAGTGGCCTGCCGAATGAGGAAGTATGCACTTTGCGGGAAGCCAGTCCCGCAGGCTCTCAGAACGCGGCCGTCCTCGCCGCTCCGGTTCTTCGAGGCGGCCGTTGAAGGAGGCGCCGCGATGCCAGGACAGGACCTGAAGTCTCTTGTCACGGAAGCGCTCAGGACGGCCGGGATCGAGGTCGGAGGAGACCGGCCCTGGGATGTGCAGGTGCACGACGATGAGGTGTTCGCGTTCCTCATCCACGGAGATACGCTCGCGCTGGGCGAAGCGTATATGGCCGGGGAGTGGGACTGCGACCGCATTGACGAGCTGGTCTACCGGCTGCTGACGTCGGGCCTTGCCTCTTCGGTGCGCAAAGATATCCGCACCCTGCTGATCGCCCTGCGTGCCAGGTTCGCGAACCCCGGCCGCAAATCCCGCGCATTTGATGTGGGCCGGCGGCACTACGACATCGGCAACGATCTGTACCGCGCCATGCTGGACCGCCGGATGGTGTACTCCTGCGCCTACTGGAAGGACGCCACAAATCTGGACGAGGCTCAGGAAGCGAAGCTGGATCTGGTCTGCCGGAAGCTCGGCCTGAAGCCCGGCATGAAGGTCCTGGACATTGGCGGCGGCTGGGGCAGTTTCGCGAAGTTCGCGGCGGAGCGCTACGGCGTAAGCGTCGTGAACATCACGGTTTCACAGCGGCAGGTGGAGCTGGC
>JBBFLP010000202.1:0-2941 GCA_037478975.1 Armatimonadota bacterium | reverse complement strand
GGGCTTTTCGTGGTGGAGGATCTCCACAACATCGGAGCCCATTATGACCGGACCCTGCTGTCCTGGTATGAGAACTTCATGGCGCACTGGGAGGAGCTGAGGCATAGCTACTCTCACGAGTTCCGCCGGATGTGGCGGCTGTATCTGCTGGGAAGCGCGGGATCGTTCCGGGCAAGGCGGATGCAGGTATGGCAGATCGTGCTTTCCAAGGAGGGAGTCCCCGGCGGCTATCAATCCATCCGGTAAGCCCGTTTGCCAGTCAAGGAAAGAGGCCCGGCCGCTTGCGGCCGGGCCTTCGTGATTCAGGTTGCTTATGTCAAGCCCTCTCGCGCGGGGCGTCAGGCGCTGCGGCGGCGGATCACGCCAAGCAGGCTGGCCAGGCCAACGCCCAGCGCGGCCAGGCTGCCCGGCTCGGGAATCAGTGTGCCGGTGACGGTGACATCGTCGAACCGCCAGGTGCCGCTGTTGCCCAGCGTGCTGGTGGAGCGCGCCGGCAGGTATTCGCCCGCTACAGGATCTACCGAGGCGGCCACGCGGAACGCGAAAGACGGATTATCGTTCACGGCGGCGATGGCCGACAGATCGAACTCCTGCGGAAACCAGGTGTCACCGGCTGTCGCCGTGTAAGTAGCGAAGTCCACCCAGCCACTGCCCGTGTTGTACTGGAATACAGCGGTATTCGGGGCGGTGTTGCTGAAGCGGTGGGCGTAGCTTACCTTGATGTCCAGGTAGCCCGTGGTGGGTGCGTAGAACTCGATCCAGCGGGTCTTCGGCTCGGGGTTGGTGGGCGTGATCGGCAGGGTCAGCCCGGCGAACGGGATGGTGTTGTAGCCCCGGCCGAACGTGCCAGTGGGAGCGCCCGGATAACCGCCGGCGAACGTGGCGGTGATGTCCGGAGCCAGAGTGATGGACGGCGAGCCCACCAGAGCCACGGCAGGAACCGTGGTATCGCCTTCGAAGGTCCACTGGGTGATGGTCTCGGCCGCAAAGGACCGGGATGCCGCCATCAGGATAAGCGCGGCGGCGAGCACTCTTCTCATTGTCTTCTCTCCTTTCCACCTTGAACGGCCAGCCTGTTCCAGAAAAGTCCCCGGAGGACTGACCGCCGATGATAAGCATTTTCATGGTGCCCGCTGCAGATTGCATCTGGACTGCCTGTTCCTCAACGGAATGTTAAGAGTTCCTCAGCATCCTCCCCGCACGGCGCCTCCGCGGGGAAAGCAGAGTGTGAAACGGCTCCGGGGGAGTGGAACAACGTGAGCGGAGAGGGCGGCTCCGTCCACTTTTCCGCTCATGGAGGGTTCCCGATGAAACACGCGGGGTGGAGAATTGCGGCCGCCATAGCGGCTGCAGCGCTGGCGATGCTCGCGCGCGGGTCTGCGGCGGCGCCAGAGGTATCGCCGTCTGCCGCTCGGGCGCTGCAGGACTATATGCGGCCGTGGACGGCTCCCACTCAGGCGGACCCGGCCGTGTTGTTCGGATTCACGCGCTACAACCATCCGGGCGGAGTGCGCTGGTGCCAGATGCTGGACGGGGGAAACACCTCTTTAAAGGCTTTCGGGTCAAAGGATCCGGTTCCTGCGACCTACCACTTCTGGTACCGGACCGAGGTGCGCCCCGTATTCGCCTGGGAGCGCTCGTTCGCCGGTGGCAGGGAATGGCTGGAGAGGCAACGGACGGATGCGATGAAGCCGGTTCAGGCGGGAGAAGGCGCGCTGCTGGATGAGCGAACGCTCAAATGCCTGGCTTATCGCGGCCCTCTGTATCTGGAAGTCAGTCTGCACCTGGAGTGGAAGCTGGAGGCCGGGCCGAATGTCTATGAATGGTCCACTGCCCTGAAGCAAGAATGGCCCGCGCCCTATCTGGGGCTGGCTTCGCCGGATTCCATCACCGCCCGGAAAGATGCCTGCCTAAAGGAGGCTCCTGATGTCCTGGTAGGGCTGGTCCGCGACATTCTTGCCGCGGCCCCTGTGGGCGGGCAAAAGCAGGCGCAGGTCCCGGCAGCGAAAGGGCCGCCCGTTCTGAAGCTGACCGCCACTCCTTCCGCGCTCTGGGCTGATGGAACCGGCAAAAGCACCATCCGTCTGGAGGCACGGGATGCCCAGGGAGGTCCCCTGAAGGGTGATTTCGCCGTGGAATGCTCGCGGGGCAAGCTGAGCCACGTGAAGCTAATCACGGGTGCTTCGGGGGTAGCCACGGCACAGTACACAGCCCCGGCGGAGGGGCCGGGGGAGGATATCATTGTCGTCAAAGCGCCGGATGGAACCTTGGCAAAAGTTTCCATCGCACTCGGAGGCATTTTTCTCAAACCCGCCGGCGGAGAGGTGGGAGCGCTCTTCGGGGACGGAAAAAGCGCGGCGGAACTCGTGGTGGCCTGCGTCAGTCCGGCCGGGAAACCTCTGCCCGGCACGAGGGTGAAGCTGTTTGCCGACGAACGTGAGCTGCCTGCCCGGGGACGGCTCAGCAGCGACAGTGTGACGGCGGGGACGGACGGAACAGCACGGTTTGCCTACACTGCCCCGGATGTCTACTCGGGTAACACGGGCTTCAAGCGAGGTGACGCATATATCACAGCTGTTGCGAGCGTCGGTAATCCTCCCCGCGCCGTCCGTTCGGTCTGGCGGGTACCGCTGTACGCGGGCGAGGTCTATCTGCTGGAGGTGTCCAAACCCGCGTTCCGGCGGCTGGAAGGGTTCCGGGTTCCCGCGCCCGCTCGCAATGGCGTTCTGGCCGGGATGGTTCTGGCCCGGATGCCCGGCGGGCAGAATGCTCCCCTGAGGGGAGCTCTGCTTCGTCTGAGCGGTCCGGACGGGACCGTGCTGGGCAAGGGGATGAGCGATTACTCCGGGCGTTTCCGCTTCGAGTTCATCGGTGACCGGATGAGTTCGGCGGGTCGCGAGATGGAACTGACGGAGCCGGTACTGCTGGACCTGGACGAGGA
>JBBFLP010000201.1:0-6105 GCA_037478975.1 Armatimonadota bacterium | reverse complement strand
CCCGAAGTGTACCCCAACCGGATGGGAATCATCGGCAGCGGGAACTTCACACGGCCGGGTCTCACCCGCAATATCGAGCTGAACGTCGAGCTCACCCCCGAGCAGAGCGCACATCTGGAGCAATGGTTCGATGAGCGCTGGGACGAAGCATCCACGGACATCGTCACCGAGGATGTGCTGCGGGAGATCCGGCGTCAGATCCAGCTGTATGACCCGTACATCCTGTATCTGAAGGCGCTCTACACCTGGGGTCTCTATGTCCAGGGCGACTCCAGCGCTCCCGATGAGGTGGCTCTGTTCGATTCTCTGGATCCTCACCAGCAACAAGCTTACCGGCAGGCGCTTCTCATTCTGGAGCGCAACCACGGCGTGATGATCTGCGATGGTGTGGGCCTCGGAAAGAGCTACATCGCCCTTGCGCTGATGGAGCGGATGTGCCGTCAGGGGCAGAACGTTTTGCTCATCGCCCCCCGCAACATCCTGGAGGCCACCTGGAAACCCTATCTGGACCGTTACCTGGCTGACTTCCGCTCTCCGTTCGGCAACATCCACGACATGGCGATGACCGAACTTGGCTTTCCGCCCGAGGGAGAGGACGCGGGCGAGGGCGAGGAAGCCCGCCGCATCCAGGAGCGGCGCCGGCACCTGCGCAGGCTGCAGGAGCGGGCATCCGTCATCGTGGTGGACGAATCTCACAACTTCCGCTCCACCTCCTCAGCCAGACATCGCAACCTGCAGGCCATCGTCAAGCCGGTCCGTGGGCGGCGCAAGAAGATCATAATGCTGACGGCCACCCCCATCAACAACCACTATGCGGATCTCAGCGCGCAGCTCTCATTCATCACGCAGGACCACGGGACCATTGGCGGATACACCGGTCTCCAGATCAACCGATTTGCCAACTCTCTGGACCGGGAGCGCGGAAACCAGATCCAGGGACCTCAGGGGGTGCTGGACCTGCTCAGCAAGCCGGAGGAGTCTCTCAGCCGTGTGCTGGAGCAGGTCGTTATCCAGCGCAGCCGCAAGACCTGCAAAGAGCAATCGGCCGCCGCCGGCCGGCCCATCCGGTTCCCGGAGCGCAAAGGACCCGTCGTCTTGAGCTACAGGATCCGCGACGTGTCTCCTCTGGTGTCCCACGCCCTGGAGCTGGCCGAAAAGCGTTTCCGCCCGCTGAGCTACCTGATCAAGAAGCTGCGCGAAGTAAAAGAAGACGCGGATCCTGCTGAGGCGGCTCTCCTCCTGGAAGCCGGCGGAAAGAAAAGGTACTCCGGCATCAAACTGGCGGCCTTCCTGCCCGAGCAATATGCCACCCGGCCGCGGCCGGGTCAGAAGACGTATCAGGACGAGGTCCGCCTGGCCGGACTGGTTTATTCCAACACGCTAAAGCAGCTGGAAAGCAGCCTGCCCGCGTTCCAGAGCATCCTGCAGAGCCTGGGAGCGGGACTGATCGCCCGGCTGGAGTTCATGCTGGCCGATGCTGCCCGTCCGCTGACTTCCCCCCATCTGGGCTGGGTGCGGACGGAGGTGTTCCCGGACGGTGCGGACCAGGACGAGGAAGACGCCGGCGCGGACGTCATAGAGGACGGCGAGGTCCTGGACGCTTCCGGCGGCGAGGTGGACGAATGGGTGCAGCAGATGGTCCGTTCCCGGCAGCTTGAGCGCAAGCTGAAGGACTACGGGCCGGAAAACTTCCATCTGGAGCGTTGGCGGGACGACATCGTCCAGGATCTGGGCTATCTGCGGGAGATCCACACCGCCGTGCTCCAGGCGAGGGGGGCGCCGGATCCTAAGTTCGAGGCCATCTATCCGGAGGTGCTCCGGGAGCTGGAGGAGGGACGCCGCGTCCTGGTGTTCACGCAGAGCCAGGTAACGGCGCGATACATCGAAGAGCAGTTCCGCAACCGCCTGAACGGCCGCTTCAATGTGGCCAGGATCGACTCCAGCGTGGCCCCCACCAGAGCCTCCATCCTGCACGCATTCTGCCCCGGCTACAATCCCGAGCCCGGCCACTGGTCGCCCTCTGTCCCCAAGCAGGTGCACCTGCTCATCTCCACCGACATCCTCAGCGAGGGCGTCAACCTGCAGCAGGCCGGAGCCATCTTCAACTGGGACATCCACTGGAACCCGGTGCGGCTGATCCAGCGGATCGGACGCGTGGACCGCAGGCTGGACCCTGCCATCACCCCCGGCGAGCACAGCTTCACCATCTACAACGTCTTTCCGCCGGAAGAGATCGAGAAGATCATCCGCCTGGTCGACACCGTGGAAGGCCGCACACTGAACATCAGCCGCACACTGGGCATAGATATGGCTTTCTTCACGCCGGATGACCCGGCCGGGAGCCTGCGCGAATTCAATGCCCGCTACGAAGGGGAATCCACCCCGAAAGACGAGGCGCTCACGGAGTTCATCCGTTTTGTGAACGGACCGGAGCAGGGGCTCATCAATACGCTGGAGGCCCTGCCCGCCGGCGCGTTCGGCGTATGGGATAGCGCTCCGTTCAACGGTCTTTTCGCGCTGTTCAAAATGAAAGCTGCAGACCACGCCACGGAGGCGGACCGGGAAAAGTTCGCCGGTGTGCTGGGCCGCCCGGTGCTGGCTCTCTTGAAGGAACAGGAGAAGCGCACGGACGCCGCGGACATTCTGCAGATCCTGCGGAGGATCCGCAGGGACGAACCATCGGGAATGCCCGGACCGGAGGACGACCTGAAGGCGAACCTCCGGCGCCTGAAAAATGCGGTACGCCAGGAGTTCGCCACGATCCAGCTGCCGCAGGGCATCGTGCCGGAACTGGTCTGCTGGATGGAGCTGAGGAAGTCTTCCGGCCACAGCGGCGCTTGAGCGGATACCGAGTCGGCGGCAGGACCCTATACAGCAGAAGGACAGGAGTTAGAGGGAAAAATGGTGGTAATCGAGCGCGAGATACTCGCGACCGTCCAGGACCGGGAATCGCTCTTCCGTTTTCTGAAGGAGAAGCTCAACTGGCAGGTCCAGCCGGAAGACCCGTTCACATACGATGTGGCCGCCCTGGACGGCACCGGCTGCGGACAGGTCCGCGTGAGCCAGATCGTCCCATTCCAGTCCGACGCCCCGTTCGTCATTCTGCTGGCCGAGTTCGAAAACGACTTCCGGCGCACCACCCTGCGGGAGATCCTGAAGAACCTGAAGCAGCAGATGCGCCGCGAAGGCAGATACCCGGGGACCGGTCTGGAGGACATCATCCTGATCTGCACCTCAGGACAGTACCGCCACGTGCGTTTCGCGCATTTCGAGGAGCGCGAGGGCCGGCAGCCATCGCTGGCGGTCTTCGGCTGGGACCGGGACGACCCGGAGAAGACGCGCACCGTGCGCGAACTGAACCTCAGCAAGCTGGAGTACCGGCCGGGAGAAGAGCCGGGCGAGTGGCGCAGGCGATGGATGGAGGCCTGGGACGTCTCCGCCGTGACGAAGGCGTTCTACCGCACTTACCGGGATGTCTTCGAGCGCGTGGAAGCCATGGTCCAGGGCATCCCCGATGACGAAAAACGGCGGCTGTTCACCCAGCGGCTGTTCAACCGTCTTCTGTTCATCCAGTTCCTGGAGAAGAAGGGCTGGCTGCTGTTCCAGGGCAGAACCGGCTATCTGCGGGCCCTGCGGGAAGCCTCCCGCAAGAAAGATGAGAACTTCTACCGCGACCGGCTTTACTGGGTGTTCTTCCACGGTCTGGGGCGGGCCGGCGGCATCCACTCTCCGCTCAGCGAACCGGAACTGGAGGAGCGCCGGGGCTGCGTGCCGTTCCTGGGAGGAGGTCTTTTCGAGATGGAGGAGGGCGACGAGCAGGATGCCGTCTCCATTCCGGACGAGGCCTTCGACGCCATTCTGAACGAGCTCTTCGCGCCCTACAACTTCACCATCACCGAAAGCGCGCCTGATGACGTGGAAGTGGCCGTGGACCCGGAGATGCTGGGCAAGGTCTTCGAGGAGCTGGTCACCGGCCGCCACGAGACGGGCTCTTACTATACTCCCCGCCCTATCGTGGCGTTCATGTGCCGCGAGGCGCTGAAGGGCTATCTGCAGGATACTCCGGGCGGCCCTGACCGGGAGAAGGTGGCGCGGCTGGTGGACCATCATCAGGTGGAAGGCATCACCGTGCCGGAGGCGAAGGCTCTGCTGAGCCGCCTTCGGGAGATGCGGGTGGTGGATCCCGCGTGCGGAAGCGGAGCCTACCTTCTGGGGATGCTCTACGAGCTCTTCACCCTGACCCGCCTGCTGGACACCCAGGCCGAGCAGGCCACGGCGCGCGACGACTACCAGCGCAAGCTGCAGATCATTCAGGACTGCCTGTATGGCGTGGACCTGGACCCCTTCGCCATCAACATCGCCCGGTTGCGCCTCTGGCTTTCGCTGGTGGTGGAATACGAGGGAACGGATCCGGAGCCCCTGCCCAACCTGGACTTCAAGCTGGAGGTGGGGGACAGCCTGACCGGCGAGTGGGTGGATGCAAAGGGGCAGCAGAACACCCTCAGCGGGCAGATCAAGGAGTTCGCCGGGAAGAAGGCGCAGTTCCTGACCGAACACGACTATTCCCGGAAACAGGAACTGAGAAAAGAGATCCAGGAGCTGCGGGAGGAGATCCGGCGGCAGGCTCAGGCCACGGGGGGATTCGAGTGGCAGGTGGAGTTCGCGGAGGTGTGGGACCGGCCGCAGGGCGGGTTCGACGCGGTGCTGGCCAATCCGCCCTATATCCGGCAGGAGGGCATCCTGCAGCGGTTCGGCGAGGACTACAAGAACAGGTTGTTGAAGAACGCGTTTCCCGAAGTCTGGACGGGAACGGCGGACATCTATGTGTACTTCTACGCCCGCGCCGTGCAGCTGCTGCGTGCGGGCGGGACGCTGGCGTTCATCTCCAGCAACAAGTGGTTCCGCGCGGACTACGGGAAGAAGCTTCGCGAGTACATCGCCCGGCGCTGTGACATCCAGAGCATCACCGACTTTGGCGAGCTCCCCGTTTTTGAGGGGGCTGCAACCTTCCCGATGATCTTCATCGCCCGCAAACGGAGCGCGGCGGAGGGGCAAGCCGTTCAGACTCCCGTGTTCACGCAGGTGAAGTCCCTGGAGCCGCCCTACCCGGATGTGCTGGCGCTGGTGAAGGAATCGGGCTTCCGGCTGCCGGAGGACGCCATCCGGGGGGACCGCTGGACGCTGGCGGACTTCGAGACCATCCGGATGCTGCGCCGCATGGAGACGGACACCGTCCCACTGGGCGAGTATGTGAAGGGCAAGATCTATCGGGGCATCTTGACCGGCTGCAATGAAGCGTTCGTCATAGACGGGAAGAGGCGGGCGGAGCTGATCGCCGAGGACCCCGACAGCGAGGAGATCATCAAGCCTTTGGCGGTGGGTGACGACATCCGCCGGTGGCATATCCGGAACCGGGACCGCTGGCTGATCGTGACAAAAATAGGCGTGGAAATCCAGCGCTTTCCGGCGGTCTTCCGGCACCTTCGGCGATGGCGGAAAAAATTGCAGCACCGCCACGACAAGGGTAATCACTGGTGGGAGCTGAGAGCCTGCCAGTACTATGATGAGTTCGAGAAGCCGAAGATCGTATTCCCGGACATCGCCAAAGAAACACGATTTACACTGGACAGAAAGCGTTATCGCCTTCTAAACACATCTTACTTTATGCCTGTGCATGACTGCTTCCTCATTGGAGTTCTCAACTCGAAGACCTTTTGGGAATATTGCAGCGCCAAGTTGTCCGTGATTGGGGATGCAGATCAAGGAGGACGCCTGCGATTCTTCTCCTTCTTCGTTGAGAATCTCCCTATCCCCCGGCCATCGGCCGCGGACCGGGCGGCCATCGAGGAGCTGGCGCAGAAGTGCCTGGACGCGAAAGGCGAGGGCTGCGAGGAGTGGGAGCGGGAGATAGACGAGCGGGTGCACTTCCTGTACTTCGGGCGCTCTCCCGGAGAGCCGCTGCGGGACTTCCAGGAGGCCATGGACCTGCGGCGGGAAGAGGTTCTCCAGCTGGTCGCGCACGGCGAGGGGAAGCGCCTGGAGCTGAAGGAATCGCTGGAGTGGGACACCCGGGAAGCCAGACCCAACCGGGAGCTGGTGCGCTCC
>JBBFLP010000200.1:0-6175 GCA_037478975.1 Armatimonadota bacterium | reverse complement strand
CTGTTTCCGCTGGCCCTGGAGGTGGCATCGCGCTTCAAGCCGCTCACCGAAGCGGAGCGGCGGCAGCTGCAGGCGAAAGCGGAGACACTGGAGCCCCTGTTCCGGCACAACGCCTGAGCGCCATTGAACGATTTTCAACCTCCTGTGTGGCGCGGCGAAAAAGCCGTCACAATCTGGTAATTATACCTGTTGCCACTGTCGCAAACGCGATGCAATACTAGGATGAGCCGCGTATAGGTTCCCCCACTAAAGGCACCTGAAGGAGGGTGTGGCTGTGCATCGTGTGTTGGCCCCGGCGGTGCGCACGGTCATGTGCGCACTTCTTTTGTCTTTCGCCTGCGCTGCCTCCCACGCGCTTGAGGTCATTCAAAACGGGAATTTCGAAAATGGCCTGCAGGGCTGGGAGATCGCGCGCGACGCTCCCGCCTGGCCGGTCCTGCTGACGAATGAGGATTCCACCATCTCCGTCAGCATGCATCCCGGGAAGGCATACCGTGGACCGCTCATCTATCAGAACCTGAACGTCTCCGGTGTGGCAGGGTCAACCGTCACGGCTTCCTTTTACCTGGAGGCCCTGGACAACTACCAGACCTGTGGACGGAGCATCGCTCTCTATCTGAAATATGTGACCAATTCCGGAGAGCACAGGGAAGCGCGTCTGCTGAACCCGGGAGATTGCGAATACTGGGGAGGAACATTCTCCGGGTCATTCACCGTGCCGGCGGATGCCGCCCGTCTGACCCGGCTCAGTCTGGTTCGCGAGGACAAATGGGGGTTGTCGAAAGCGGACAACGTTTCGCTGACTGTTCCCGATACCGCCGTCGTGGAGCCGGTTCCGGTAATCTCCTCGATCAGCCGGGAGAGCGGCTCTTACGGGCAGTCGCTGACTATCAATGGCTCGGGCTTCGGAACCCTGCCTTTCGGGCGGGTGACCATCGGAGGGGCCACCGCGGGCTTCATCAATACCTGGACCAATACCCAGATCTCTTTGACCCTGGCGCCGCCGGCCACCAGCGGCCCGGTGCGCGTCATCGTAAACGGGGTCGAAAGCAACGGCTACTTTCCGTTCACCGTCGAGTCTCCCCATTACCGGATCGAGTCTTCGTGGGGGCCCACACGGGCCGTGCGGGGCCAGACCGTGCGCATCCCGATCGGCGTGCAGTTCGTTAGCGGCTTCAGCTCCGGGACGGGAGTCACTTTCAGCGTCGCGGCAGGACCGGCTGCACCTGCGGCATTTCAGCCTTCCGCGGTCAGGGGGACGGGAGGAACAGTCCTGAGCATCGGAACGGCCGGACTTGCGCAGGGCGACTATGTCTGGACCATCACCGCATCCGAGCCGTCGGGCGGGACAGTCTCCTTCCCGGTCCGGGTGAGGATCCAGGAGGTAGGAAGCATTACATTCTATGGCGAGGGCCCCGGCGGGACGATCGGCGCAGTCAATGCGCTCACGCGCGACCGCCAGGGCTCGTTCAACCTTACGGCAGAAGCCCGGGATCTGCAGGGGCAGGAGATCGGCGAGGTGGACCTGCAGGCGGTCTTCTCCTGGACCTCCAGCAACCCGCAGAAAGTGCTGGCCGTGCGCGATCGGGGTTTCTGGCACTTTTCAGCCAACGACAACGGCGCGGCGACCCTCACCGTCACGACTCCCGACGGTTTCTCCGCCAACCTGCCCGTAACGGTGAACTTCCCGGCGTCCCCATCCTTCACGCTGCTGACTGTCACTCCCTCTGTAGTGGATAACAGTGGCAGCGCCACGGTGGCCATCGCCGCGGAGGCCGCCGGGATCTCGGGCAACTTCTATCCGACCTACCCTCTTGGCGGACTGAGCGGGGGATATTCCAACGGAGGCTTCCGCTACGACGCCGTGGGGGACGTGGGCACGTTGAACCCTCTCGGGCAGAGTCTGGTCACCGTGCGCAACGAAAGCGGCGAGATCTCCCGCTCGGCTGCAGTGACCGTCATCAACGCTCCCACAAGAGCGGTGATCCGGGGGTTCGTGTTCGGCCTGCCAGCGCCGGACCAGTCCAACCCTGACGACACACGCGCGAGGGTCTCGCTGTATGACGCAACTACGGGAGAGCTTCGCCTCTTCTACGACGTGTTCAGCTTCGCCAACCGGGATCCCAGGTTCGAGTTCGCAGGGATCGCCCCGGGCAGCTATAAGCTCCTAGTGACGCCAAGTGATCCGCCTGAAGACGGGCGGTTCTACCAGTCGCAGTGGTATCCCAATGCGGGCTCCTTTGCGGAGGCTGCAAGCATCGTGGTTCCCGCGGGAGGCACGGCCGAGAACCTCAACCTGTTCTACACCAAGGGACCCCGGCCGAATCCGGAGGTAGTGGAGACATGGCCGGCCGCCTTCAGCACGGGCGTCCTGCTCGATACATCCATCTCCGTGCGGTTCGACCGGCCAATGTACACCGCGCCTTTCGAATTCGGCAGTGACAGGACTTTCGTGGTGCGCGATGCGAACGGGAACCGGGTGAATGGCCAGTACGGGTGGAGCTATTCTGAGAACCGCGCCACCTTTACACCGGACCAGCCTCTGCTGCCGCTCTCCAACTACTACGCGGTGGTCACAACGAACGCCCAGTCTGAGGACGGCCTCCACCTGCTGAGCGACGTCCAGTGGATGTTTACCACAGGCAACGCGCTTCTGCCTCCGCTTCAGGTGCTGCAGGTCTACCCGGCACCCGGCGACACCGGCGTGCCGACAAACACACTGGCGATCGCGCGTCTGAGCCAGCCCGTCAGCACCGGCAGTCTGGACTGGGACTCATTCACCCTGCGGGATGAATCCATGACGCCGGTGTGGGGCACCGTAGAAGCCGTGGGTGATGTCCTGGTGTTCCGGTCCGTCAATCCGCTGAACGCCTTCAGCATCTACACAGCCACAATCTCCGGGAATGTCCGCGACATCCACGGGCGGGAGCTGGGCACGGACTATTCGTGGTCTTTCACGACCGGCGAGATATCCGGCGGGACGCCCCGTGTCGTCCTGACGATCCCCGCGCCGGGAGCGACCAGCGTCCCCGTCAGCACGCCCGTCCTGGCGTTCTTTGACCAGGAGATGCAGACTGCCACGGTCAACGGAACGTCCTTCACGCTGGAGGACTCAAACGGCGCGCCCGTTGAGGGTAGCGTGTCCGCCGGACCTTCCTACGCGCGGTTCATACCGTCCGGCCTTCTTCAGGAAGGACAGACATATACCGCCCGCCTGAGCAGCAGCATCGAGAGCATCCCGGGGTGGCCGCTGGAACCTGAGTTCTCGTGGCAGTTCACAGTGGGCGCCGCCGAGACAGGCGGCCCCAGGGTCGTGGCGGTCTATCCGGAGCCCGGTTCGTCCAGCGCCTCCCCGAACACCGCTGTGCTGGTCCTGTTCGACAGGGATATCTCCTCTGACAGCATCAGCAGTACCTCCCTGACCCTCCGCGACGGGTTCGGCAACCCGCTGGAAGGCTCCATCGCCGTCGAGGGACGGGTGCTACGTCTGGAGCACTGGAACTGGCTGGCAGGACTGAACCTGACCGCAACCGTCTCCGGAAGCGTCCGGGACACGGGATGGCGGCCAATGGGAAGCGACTATTCGTGGTCCTTCACCACGTCGAACAGTGTTGCCCCGCCGAAGGTGGTCTTCACCGTGCCGGAGGATGGTGAGACCGACGCCGACCCGTGGCGTGCGATCATCGCTTACTTCGACCGGGCGATGCTGGCCTCTTCCATCAACGCGACGTCATTCCTGCTTCAGGATGAGCTGTCAAACAACATCTCAGGTCTGGTCGCCTCATACGGCTACTCGACGGAGTTCTATCCGGACCCGTTCGGGAGGCTGGAGCCTGGAGTGACCTACACCGCCACGCTGACCGCAGACGTCAAGGGACTCGACGGACAGCCTCTGCCCTCAGGCTACAGCTGGACATTCACAACAGGGCAGCCGGGACTCTACCCCGGGTTCCTGCAACCCTATCCCGGCGAGGAGAATGTGGATCCCGGCGTGACGGTCACCGTCTATCTCGGCAGCGATGTGTACTCTGATGTGGACCCTGATACCGTGACTGCCCTGACGTTTTCGGTGGAGGATGCGGACGGCATCGCTGTGAACGGTACCCGGCAGGTGTCCGGCGGATTTCTCTCTTTCTATCCCGACGAGCCTCTTGTTCCAGAAAGGCTGTATCGGGTCCGGCTGGGAACGGGTATCCGGTCCCTGGACGGCAGGCGCTTGAGGCAGCCGTATTTCTGGACATTCACCACCGGCCAGCCCGGGATGAAGGTGGTGTTCACTGTCCCGTATGGCGGGATGCCCGCCTGGTGGCGGTCCCGGCCCATTCAGGTGGTGTTCGATGATTCGCCGGCTCCCGCCACTGTGAACAACAGCACCTTCCAGGTCCGGCAGGGTGGCGTGACCCCTGTGGCCGGAACCTTCAACGTTACCGGGCAGACAGTCACCTTCACGCCGGCTTCTCCGCTCAGTCCCGGAAGCCAGTATACGGTCACTCTGACCACCGGCATCCAGACGGCGGAGGGCAAACCTCTGCAGTCTCAGTATCAGTGGCTGTTTACCGTCGCGGCGAACCCTCTGGACCGCATCGGGTCGCTGCGAGGTCTGCCGGACGGCACGGGAATCGCCCTGACCGGCAAGGCGGTGCACTATGCGGACGGGCAGAGGGGCTATCTGGAGGAAGCCGACCGCTCCAGCGGGATCCGGGCGGATCTGGTGACGGACCCGTCTCTTCTGGGGCGCGAGGTCTCGGTCCTGGGCATCCTGACTACCACCGGCAGCGGTGAGAGGATCATCTCCGTGCTGAGCTTCGATGCCGGCGGCGCGCTCAGCGTCGCCCCGGTCGGAGTAACGAACCGCACTCTGCGGGCACGCATGCTGGACGGGATGAACGTGAGGACATGGGGGCGGGTGACCTCTGTCGTTGACGCCAACACCGTCATCATCTCCGACGGCTCGGACGATGCCGGCATCCGGGTGAGCAGGCCCGGCTCGCCGATCAGCGCTCCCGCCGGCAGCGTGGTGGCCGTGACGGGTGCGGCCGGGTGGGAGAACGGCCGGGTCATCCACGCCGTTGAGATAACGCAGCTTGCCCCCTGAAGCCGGGGGGCCGTGCTCACGAGACGGGGAGGACTCTCAGATGAGTCCTCCCCGTTTTTCCGTGACCTCCACGGTAGTGGCGGCCAGAGGACGGATCACGGTTTGTCCGCCTTGCCCCAGTCCCGGATGACCTCTGCGACATCCACCATCGCCACCTGGCTGGAGCCCGTCCCGTCCATCATCGTGAAGACCACTTTCTTCCCGTCGGGACTGAACACCGGGTGGGGATGAAAAGGATGCTTCTCGCCTCGCGGGAACTCGGCGATCACCCGGTTCTCGCCCGTCTCCACGTTTGCAAGCGTGAGGGTGCATACGGGGTTTCCATGCTCATCGCGGCCCGCCGGAAGCCAGTCATCCGCTACCACCCATTTCTCATCCGGGCTGATGGAGATATGATTCGGGAACCGCGCACTGGAGAAGATCTCTTGCTGCTCACCGGTCTGTAGATCCACCCGGCAGACGGACGAATGGTCGCGCTTCCAAGAGACGAAGTAGATTTGCCTGCCTTGGGGCCCGAAGACCTCGTGGGTGTGGGTCTCGTTCTCCCAGTCCTGGCGCGCAGGCGCACGGAGTTCGCTGCCATCCACACGGATGGTCCAGATGCGCTTGGCCACGACGCCGGGATACTGCGGTTTCCCCCGCCGTTCGTGTGCGAAGCCGATCAGGTCCGCATCCACCGGATTCAGTTGCACATGGTTGACGAAGACGAACCCTTGCTGGCCCGGCTGCCACGGTCCCATCCTCCGGCGAGGGAAGGCGTATACCAGCCGCGGTTCTCCCTGTGGCCGGCGAGTGCCGGTGTCAACGTCCACCGTGAAGATGGCATAGACCCCGCGCTCGAACCACCGGTTATCCTTCAACGGGAAGGATGCGTAATAGCAGACCCTCTTGCCGTCGCGGGCGATGGAGGGTGGAGCGCCAACGGCTCCCTCATCCTCCCGCCATAAGAGCTCTTTCCGGCCGGTCGCAGGGTCCATCAGATATAGGTTGTGCCCGCCGTCGTCGAAGTAGACGATAAGGCCGCCGGCGGAGGAGTCGGCGTGGAACCAGTCGTCCGGCAGCACTTCACGCTCGCCGGAT
>JBBFLP010000199.1:3690-6258 GCA_037478975.1 Armatimonadota bacterium | reverse complement strand
GAGGACCGTCTGAAGGCAGTCCTCAAGGAGATCAGCGAGGCCCAGGGCGAGATCATCCTCTTCATTGACGAGATGCATACCATCGTGGGCGCCGGCGCGGCTGAGGGCGCGGTGGATGCCGCCAACCTGTTGAAGCCGATGCTGGCGCGCGGGGAGCTCCGGTGCGTGGGCGCGACTACGCTGGATGAGTATCGCAAGCACGTGGAAAAGGATCCCGCGCTGGAGCGCAGGTTCCAGCCGATTATGGTCGGGGAGCCCAGCGTTGATGACACCATCGCCATCCTGCGCGGATTGAAGGAGCGCTATGAGGTCCATCACGGCGTCCGCATTCAGGATTCCGCTCTGGTGGCGGCTGCGGTGCTGTCGCACCGCTACATCGCGGATCGCTTCCTGCCGGACAAAGCGATTGACCTGGTGGATGAGGCGGCCAGCCGTCTGCGCATCGAGATTGACAGCATGCCGCAGGAGATTGACGTCGTCGAGCGGCGCATCCGCCAGCTTGAGATCGAGCGGGAGGCGCTGAAAAAGGAGACAGACCGGGCCTCCGCCGAGCGGCTGGCGAAGCTTGAGGAGGAACTGGCGGACCTCCGCGAGCAGGCCAGCGCCATGAAAGCGCACTGGCAGGCGGAGAAAGAGATCATCACCGCCATCCGCGAGACCAAACAGGAGATCGAGAACGCGCGGGCCGAGGAGCAGGCTGCGGAACGTGAAGGAGATCTGGGCAAAGCCGCCGAGATCCGTTACGGACGCATGCTGGAGCTTCAGAAAAAGCTGGACCGCCTGAACGCCGAACTCAGTGAGCTTCAGTCCACCCAGAAGATGCTGAAAGAGGAGGTGGATGAAGAGGACATCGCCGAGGTGGTCAGCAAATGGACCGGAATCCCGGTCAGCAAGCTGATGGAGGGCGAGCTCCAGAAACTGGTGCAGATGGAGAGCCGCCTGCGGCAGCGCGTTGTGGGGCAGGATCAGGCGCTGGAGGCTGTGTCGAACGCTGTCCGCCGCGCGCGCGCAGGGTTGCAGGACCCGAACCGGCCCATCGGGAGCTTCATGTTCCTGGGCCCGACGGGAGTCGGCAAGACGGAGCTCGCCCGGGCGCTGGCCGAGTTCCTGTTCGACGATGAGCGCGCCATGACCCGGCTGGATATGAGCGAGTTCATGGAGAAACACTCGGTGGCCCGGCTCATCGGCGCTCCTCCCGGCTACGTGGGCTATGAAGAGGGCGGATACCTGACTGAGGCTGTCCGCCGGCGCCCTTACAGCGTCATCCTCTTTGACGAGATAGAGAAGGCGCATCCGGATGTCTTCAACATCCTGTTGCAGATCTTGGATGATGGCCGGCTGACGGACGGGCAGGGCCGGACCGTGGACTTCAAGAACACGGTCATCATCATGACCAGCAACCTGGGAAGCGGCTGGTTGTCCGATCCGACCATCGGGCGCGAGGAGGCCGTCCGGAGGGTGATGGACGCCGTGCGGGAGCACTTCCGGCCGGAGTTCCTGAACCGGATTGACGAAATGGTGGTGTTCAATACGCTGACCAGCGAGCATATCCGGGCGATCGTGGAGATCCAGCTCGGCCATCTGCGGGAGCGCCTGGCGGCCCGCGGCCTGACCCTGGAGGTCACGGACGCGGCGAAAGAGCGCCTCGCGGCCGAAGGATTCGATCCGGCCTACGGCGCACGCCCGCTGAAGCGCGTCATTCAGAAGCGTCTTCAGGATCCGCTGGCCATCAAGGTGCTGCAGGGCGAGTTCCGCGAGGGTGACCGCGTCGTGGTGGACGTGGACGATTCCGGGGAGTTCACGTTCACAGCCGTCGTGGAAGCCGAGGTCGTGGACGCCTGAACGAGCCGCCGTGAGTTCTGGTTGTGCCATGGGCGGCGGGGTCCAGACTGGACCCCGCCGCCTCCCACGTACGGGGGCACGCAAACACTCGCCAAGCAGGATGACGCAGACTCTGCGGGCAAGTGTTCCTCCGGCTGTATAGCCAGCGGAGGGCGAGAATGGATTTGGCAGGGCGATACAACCGGGGACTGGAAAAGCTGGATGAGATCCACGCAGGACTGGGCAAACAGGTCATGGAGCGCCTCAAAGAGGTCTGCCCCGACTTTGAGCGCCTGACCACGGAGTTCGCGTATGGAGAGATCTACAACCGGCCAGGGCTGGACCTTCGTACCCGTCAGCTGTGCACCGTCGCGGCCCTGACCGTTCTGGGCAACGGAGCGCCGCAACTCAAGGCGCACATCAACGGCGCGCTGAATCTTGGCATCTCCACGCAGGAGATCGTGGAGGTCATCATCCAGATGGCTCTCTACGGAGGGTTTCATTGCGCTCAGAACGCGCTCTTCCTCGCCGCGGAAGTCTTTCAGGAGAGACAGAGGTGAGACCGAAGGACCGCGTGTCGATGGCAATCGCCCACCAGGAGCCCGACCGGGCGCCCATTCAGATCTACGTTACTCCGGAGATAGATGAGGCGCTGCGGAAACATTTCGGACCGCTACCTTATTTCGAAGCGTTGGAGGTGGATTTCCGGAGTGTGGCTCCCCACCCTCTGAAACCTCCCCGGATTCC